>JAYVYM010000185.1:0-11550 GCA_043784245.1 Frankiales bacterium | reverse complement strand
GCCCAGGGTGGACGTGCTGCTGGGCAACCTCGAGGACGCCGTGCAGGCGGCCAACAAGGCGGCGGCGCGCGCCGGGCTGGTGGAGGTCGGTCGCAGCGCCGAGCTCGGCACCACCCAGCTGTGGACGCGGGTCAACTCGCTCGACTCGCCGTGGGTGCTGGACGACCTGGTCACCCTCGTCACCGAGATCGGCGACCGGCTCGACGTCATCATGGTGCCGAAAGTCGAGGGCCCGGAGGACATCCACTACGTCGACCGGCTCGTCGCGCAGCTCGAGGCGCGGGCCGGGGTGTCCCGGCCGATCCAGCTGCACGCGATTCTCGAGACCGCATCGGGGATGGCCCGCGTGGAGGAGATCGCCGAAGCCTCGCCGCGGATGCAGGGCATCTCGCTGGGGCCGGCGGACCTGGCGGCGGACCGCCGGATGAAGACCACCCGGGTCGGTGGCGGACACCCCGGCTACCTGGTACGCGAGGACCCGCACGACGACGCCGCACCGCGGGCGGTCTTCCAGCAGGACCTCTGGCACTACACGGTCGCCCGGATGGTCGACGCCTGCGCGAAGGCCAGGATCTTCCCGTACTACGGACCGTTCGGTGACATCCAGGACGTCGTCGCCTGCGAGGACCAGTTCCGCAACGCGTACCTGCTGGGCTGCGTGGGCACCTGGTCGCTGCACCCGGTGCAGATCGACATCGCCAAGCGGGTGTTCTCCCCTGACCCGGCCGAGGTCGCGTGGGCGCGCCGGGTCGTGGACGCGATGGGCGACGGCACCGGTGCGGTGATGATTGACGGCAAGATGCAGGATGACGCGTCGGTCAAGCAGTGCAAGGTGGTGCTGCAGCTCGCCCAGGACCTGGCCGCCCGCGACCCGGAGCTCGCCGCGGCGTACGCGCTGTGAAGGTCCTGCGGTCGGCGCTGTACATGCCGTCCTCCAACACGCGAGCGCTGGAGAAGGCCAAGGCCATCCCGGCCGACGCGCTGATCTTCGACCTCGAGGACGCGGTGGCGCCGGACGCCAAGGAGCTGGCCCGGGCGCAGGCCTGCGCGGCGGCTGCGTCCAGGGCCTACGCCGGTTCGGTCGTCACGATCCGCTGCAACGGCTTGGACACCCCGTGGGGCGAGGCTGACCTCCGCGCGGCCGGCGCCGCGGGTCCGTACGCCGTGGTGGTGCCCAAGGTCAGCGGCGTGGCACACCTGGACCGGGTGGTGGCGCTGCTGCCCGAGGGCATCGCGGTGTGGGCGATGGTCGAGACGCCCACGGCGGTGTTCGACGTACGGGCAATCGCCGGGCACCCGCGGGTCGAGGCGCTCGTGCTCGGCACCAACGACCTCGCGAAGGAGCTCCGCGCAGCACTGCTGCCGGGCCGCGAGGCGCTCGTGCCGCACCTGACGACGGCCCTTCTCGCCGGCCGGGAGGCGGGCATCGCAGTGCTGGACGGCGTGTGGAACGACGTACGTGACCTGGCGGGTTTCGAGGCCGAGTGCCTGCAGGGCGCGCAGCTCGGCTTCGACGGCAAGACGCTGGTGCACCCCACCCAGGTGGAGGTGGCCAACCGGGTGTGGGCGCCGACGGCTGACGAGGTGGTCGCGGCCCGGGCGGTCGTCGAGGCCTTCGCCGAGGCCGGGCGCGCCGGTCGGGGCGTCGTGGTCGTCGACGGCCGGATGGTGGAGAACCTGCACCGTGACATCGCCCTGCGCACCCTCGCGACCGCCGACGCCATTGCCGCCAAGCCCTGACGCGCCCCCGCGGCGACGGGTCAGCGGCCGGGCGGCGCGAGCTCGTCGCGGACGTCCATCAGGGCAAAGCCCAGCAGGTTGCGGCCCGTCCAGCGCGACGGCAGCAGGTCCGACGGTTCCTCGCCGCGTCCGCTGCCCCAGATCAGGTCGACCGGACTCGCCTCCACGAGCACGTCGGCGCCCGTACCGATCAGGTAGTCGCGCTCCGGGCCGGCGGCGAACTTGTGCCGGTTGCCCTCCACGACGACGCCGTACGCCACCGCCGCCCAGGCCGCCGAGTCGAAGCCGCGCACGCCGCGGCCGAGCTGCTTGGCCTGCTCCGGGCCGGGCGCGGCCAGGATCTGCCGCAGGGCCTGCTGGTCGCCGAAGGCGCGGGCCTTGGCCGCCATCATCCAGTGCTCGGCGGTGGGGTAGCGCACGCCCTCGACGTCGAACGGCGACGGCCACCACTGCGTGAGCACCCAGGTGCCCGTGCCGGGCCCGGTCGGCTCGTGGCCGTAGAACGGCAGCAACGCTGGCAGCGCGCCTGATGCCTCAGCCAGCAGCAGTTCGGCGAGACGGTCGGCGGGGTTCGGTGGCACGGCGGCTCCTGATCGGTCGGGCGAGCGGACTTCCCATGACGATGGACGGTCCCAGACGCGTTCGACGGGACGGCAGCCCGGGTGCGCCCGCCGTAACATGGACCTGCCGGGACGCACCCGCCTGGACCCCCGCGCAGAGGAACCGATGACCACCTCCATGCCCACGCAGGACCAGCTCACTGCCGCGCTGTCGACGGTGCAGGATCCCGAGATCCGCCGGCCGATCACCGAGATCGGGATGGTCAAGAGCGCGGTCGTCGACCCGGACGGCACCGCCCGTGTGGCGATCTACCTGACCGTCAGCGGCTGCCCGATGAAGGACACCCTCACCGAGCGCGTGACAGCCGCGGTCGGCGCTCTGCCGGGAGTCGTGCGGGTGCTGGTCGAGCTCGACGTGATGAGCACCGAGCAGCGGCAGGAGCTGCAGAAGCTGCTGCGCGGCGACGACCCGGTCCGCGAGATCCCGTTCGCGATGCCCGGCTCGCTGACGAAGGTCTTCGCGGTCGCGTCCGGCAAGGGCGGCGTCGGCAAGTCCAGCGTGACGGTCAACCTGGCCGTGGCGATGGCCGCCAAGGGTCTGCAGGTCGGCGTCCTCGACGCCGACATCTACGGCTTCAGCATTCCCCGGATGCTCGGCGTTCAGCACCGCCCGACGCAGGTCGAGTCAATGATCATGCCGCCGTCGGCGTACGGCGTGAAGGTCATCTCGATCGGGATGTTCACCAAGGACAACAGCCCCGTGGTGTGGCGCGGGCCGATGCTGCACCGCGCGCTCCAGCAGTTCCTGTCCGACGTCTACTGGGGCGACCTGGACGTCCTGCTGATGGATCTGCCGCCGGGCACCGGCGACGTGGCGATCTCGGTCGCCCAGCTGGTGCCGAGTGCAGAGATCCTGGTCGTCACGACCCCGCAGCTGGCAGCTCAAGAGGTCGCCCAGCGGGCCGGCGCGATCGCGCTGCAGACGCACCAGCGGATCGCCGGCGTCGTGGAGAACATGAGCTACCTGCCGTGCCCGCACTGTGGGGACCGCATCGACCTGTTCGGTTCCGGCGGCGGCGAAGCTGTTGCCTCATCACTCTCGCGGGCCCTCGGCGCCGAGGTCCCGTTGCTCGGACAGGTGCCGATCGACATCCGGCTCCGCGAGGGCGGCGACTCCGGTCGCCCGCTCGTGCTCGACGACCCCGACTCGACCGCGGCCAAGGAGCTGCTGAAGGTCACCGAGGCACTCACCGGCAAGCCGCGCGGGCTGGCCGGCCTCTCGCTGGGGCTCACGCCTGCCCGCCGCTGACGGCCTTACACGTACTCAACGACGCGCTAACCGGCAGGGAGAGCGCCTGGAGCCCGACCCGGGCAGGCGGTCGGGCGCCAGCGGGTGCCGATCAGGCGCCGCCGACGATCAGGTGGTGTCCGGGTCCCATGGCGGGGTCTCGCCGGCGGCAAGCGGCAGCGAGCCCCGGGGCCGGCCGGCAAGCTGCTCGACGAGGGCATCGTCCTCGTCGTCCCAGAGGTGCTTCTGGATGAAGGCTTTGGGGTGCAGCGACGCGAGGTCGAGGTTTCCCATCTCGGGCCCCAACTCGGTCTTGAGGTCGTCGGTGACCCCCCGGAGGTAAGCCCGGATCTGCCGCAGGCCCTTGCCCACCTCGGCGGCGACGCCCGGCAGACGCTCCGGCCCGAACACGAACAACGCCAGCAGCAGGATCACCGACATCTCGGGTAGGCCCACGTTCAACACGGCGTCCCTCTCGTCGCGCGCCGCGATCGGGCGCCCCTCAGCGTACGACTCAGCCGGTGGCTTTGTCGGCCAGGACGACCTGGGCCGTCTTGACCTGGCCGCCGCGGACGTAGGACACCGTGACGCGTTCCCCGACCTTGTTCTGACGAAGCGCCAGGACAAGCTCGTCGACACTTCCCACGGCGGTCTGACCAACCTTGTCGATGACGTCGCCGACCTGCAGCCCGGCTGCCGCCGCGGGACCCCCGCTGGTCACCCGGGTCACCCGCGCGCCCTGCTTGGTCCCGTCGCTGGCAGTCTCGTTGCCGGCCTCGACACCCACCGCCGGATGGGTCGCCCGGCCGGTCCGGATGATCTCCTCGGCGACGGAGCGGACCTCGTCGACCGGTATCGCGAATCCGACGCCGATGCTGCCGCCTTGGTCGCCGCCACCTGACCCGCCCAGTGTCGCGATGGCCGAGTTGATGCCGATGACGGCACCCTTGAGATCGACGAGCGCCCCGCCCGAGTTGCCGGGATTGATGGCGGCGTCGGTCTGGATCGCGTTCAGCAGCGGGATGGCGCGGCCGCCGTTCTCGGCCGGCACATTCACCGTACGGTTCAGCGCCGAGATGATGCCGGTCGTCACCGTGCCGTTGAGCCCGAGCGGCGAACCGATCGCGATGACCGGGTCGCCGACCACCAGGTCGGCTGAGCTGCCGAGCACGGCGGGCTCGAACGTCGCGCCACCCTCGACTTTGAGGACGGCGAGGTCGGTCTCGGGGTCGCGTCCCACAATCTGCGCGGGCATCTCGCGACCCTCCCCGCCGTTGACCGTCACGGTGATCGTGCCGCCCTTCGCGCCCGGCGCCACCACGTGGTTGTTCGTCAGGACGTAGCCGTCTGCGCGCAGCACCACGCCGCTGCCGCTGCCACCGCCGGTCGCCGTTGTCACGCTGATGCTGACCGTGCTGCGCAGGACGCGGCCGGCGATGCCCGCCACCGAGTCTGGCGCCCGCTCGATCGTCCCTGATCTCGAGACTCCGCTGCCAAGATTGACCGACGGATCGGTCAGCGTGCGGGTGTCTCGCGCCGAGACAAAGGCGCCGCCGCTGACGCCCCCGATCAGGCCGGCCGCGAGCAGCGCACCGACCACGAGCAGGCCGCGACCTGTTCGCGGTCGGACTCGGTCCGGGCCGCCGAGGGTATCGGCGCTGCGGCCCCACGGGTCCGTGCCCGGCGGCTGTCCGAAGGGCGCTGCTGCGTACGTCGCCTCGCCAGACCCGGTCTGGCCCTGCGGCGGCTGCCCCCACGCGGGCTGCACCTGGCCTTGCTCGCTCCACGCAGGCGCGCCGCTCGGTGGGGCGTACGCCGGGCTGCCGTACGCCGGGCTGCCGTAGGCCGGGCTGCCGTAGGCCCGGCTGCCGCACGCCGGGCTGCCGTTGATCTCGCTGCCGTACGCCGGGCTGACGTACGCCTGGCCGCCAGAGAGCCCGCTGCCGCGCGCCGGGCTGCCATAGGGATCGCTGCCGCGCTCCGAAGCGGCCGGCGCGGCGTAGGGACCCCCTGCCGGGCGGGACCACCAGGCCGCGCCGTCGCCATCGGCTCCCTGCTCGCGGGGCTCGTCAGCTAACCCTTTCCCGGTGCCCACCTCGTCGCGGACCCGGCCGCTGCCGACAGTGGGGTCGTCCATGACGGTCCTCCCGGACGCCGCGCGGGCGTCAAGCGTGTGGCAGCGTGAAGAGCTTGCGACCACAGTGTGCCCACTGGGGGCGTGTGCTGCGCGTCAGCTGGTCGGGTCAATCCACGAGCCCACCCGGGCCAGGCCCCTGCCCAGCCTGTGCAGGAAGCCCTCATCGGTGCCGCCGTCGCGGGGCAGCGAGCCGACCGCGGCCAGCAGGTCGTCGTGTCCTGCGTCGGAGATCATCGTGAAGACGTGGCCGCCACCACTCCAGACCAGCCGCTCGGGAGTGCCGGGCCGCACCCATACCGGAGCCCCGGCCACCTCCTGCCGCCGGTAGCCGGCGGGCACCTGGCCGAGGCTTCCAGGCTGGCTGAACAACGACACCGTCGACAGGCCGTCGGAGTAGGCCTGGTGCAGCACCGCACCCCCGCCGGCCGGCCGGCCGGAGTCGAACATCGCGTAGCCGCCCGGCAGTCTGGCTGGTGCTGCCCACCCCGGCGCGCTGCCGGCCTGCTCCGACCCCGCGGGCAGCTCCGCTGAGCGTTCCGCAGGCGTCAGCACGGCAGCGTGCCCATCAATGACCAGGTCGACGTACGAGCTGCTGCGCAGCCGTTGGCCGCGGGGGTCCCAGACTTCACGGCGCAGCGGTAGACCGGTGTCGGTGTCCAGCCAGAAGCGGCCCGCCACCTGACCGTCGCTGCGTCGCGCCTCGACAACCTGCGCGCGGCGTCCCGAGCAGGTGCCGACACCCAGGACCGACAGTGCGTAGCGGTCGGCCAGCTGGTCGAGCAGCTGCTCATCGAGGCCGACAGCTGGCGATGACGAGGCGGCGAAGGGGAGCCCGCCGCTCACCCGGGTACCGGTCTGCGGGTCGTGGTGCACCTGCACGACAGCCGAGCTCGCCACCCCCGCCCGCCAGGTCGCCACGTACTGCGTACCCGTCCAGCTGCGGCTGCGGGCAGCGCGGGCGGCGTCTGCCAGCAGGGCGAGGGCCTCCGGGTCACCTGCCGGACGGCTACGGCCAGCCGGCTCGGCGGGCGCTGCGTTCGCCGGCAGTCCGCACACCAGCACCGCGCCGACGCCGAGCACGAGCAGCACCGGGCGGACCCGCCGCGGCCCGTTCACCGACTCGGGCCGCCCACCCCGGCCGGCTCCGGCAACGGGAGCTCCCCGGCGACACCGGCGTAGTCGATCAGGAAGACATCGCTGGTCGGGTCGACCGGGGTCCGGGTCGGCGGACTGTGCGGGGCGCCGAGCACGAAGACAGCGCCCAGCCCGATCGCGAGAGCAGCGCCGCCCAGGGCGGTGCGGCGTACGGCCGAACGGCTGCGGGGCCCCCGGCTGCTGCGTCGGCGGCTGAGCGCGGCGGGCATCCGGCGGCGGCGCTTCGTCGTGGCGCGGGCCGCGGCTGCGCTGCAGGGGTCGCCGGCTGCGGAAACGGCGAGCAGCCGCGCTGACAGGTCGTCATCGGCATCCGGAGCGCCGAGCGCACGAAGGCGGGCCTTGAACAACCGCTGAGCATCCACCTCGGTGCGACAGGCCGCACAGCCCGACAGGTGCCGCAGCACCCGCTCGCGGGCGGCGTGGTCGAGCTCGCCATCGACGAGCGCGGCCAGGTCGGCGCCGAGGTGGCCGCTCACGTCCGGCGACCTGCGGGCGTCGGTGGGCTGGGGGCGCGGTGGGCGAGCGCCGCGCGCAGCGCGGTGCGACCGCGGTGGATGCGGCTCCGAACCGTGCCGATCTTGATGTCGAGCGTCGAGGCGATCTCCTCGTACGACAGACCCTCGAGATCGCACAGGACGACGGCGGCGCGGAAGTCCGGCGGCAGGGCGTCCAGGGCGGCCTGCACGTCGGAGTCGAAGTGCGTGTCGTCGTAGATCTGCGCCGGGCCGCGGTCGTTGCTCGCGAGCCGCTCGGCGTCGTCCGGCAGTGCCTCGAAGCGGATGCGTGCCTTGCGGCGGACGGTGTCGAGGAACAGGTTCGTGGTGATCCGGTGCAGCCAGCCCTCGAACGTGCCGGGCGTGTAGCTCGACAGCGACCGGAAGACTCGTACGAAGACCTCCTGCGTGAGGTCCTCCGCGTCATGTTTGTTGCCGGTCAGGCGGTAGGCGAGCCGGTAGACCCGGGCCGAGTGCCGCGAGACCACCTCATCCCACGACGGCGGCGTCCAGGGCTCGACCTGCTGGCCGGGCGCACCGGGGGTGTCGCTCAAATACTCGCTCACGACCGTCTCCTGCCCCCGGCGTGCAGGGAGCACTCCGGTGCAGAGCATGCTGACAGGCCTCCTGTGAAGCGGGCGTGTGGTCGGGACGAGGTGCTGGACCCAACCGAAGAACGGGCCGTCCCGCCTGCAGGTTCCCGCGGCCTCCCGTCGACCACTACGCTCACCCGGGTCCGAGCCGAGGAGTCCCGTGATCGAGTCCGGTCCGCAGTCCGGCGTCCCGTCCGCAGCCCCCCGCCGCGGCGACTCGCCGCTGCCCGATGCCCCGACGGTCCCGCGTACCCCCGCCGGGGCTGCCCCCGCCGCACCCGACGCCGCGGTGATCGCCGCCTACGTCGCCGGCTACCAGCCCGAGGACGCGCCCCTGCTGGCCGCCCGGCAGCGGGCCCGCGAGGTTGGCGTCGCAGCCCTCGACGAGGCCGCAGGGGCGGCGCTGCGGGTGCTCACCGCGCTTTCCGGCGCACGGCACGTCGTCGAGCTCGGTACCGGCGCGGGCGTCTCGACCCTCTGGCTGCTCAAGGGGCTACGCCCCGACGGCGTGCTGACCAGCATCGACAGCGAGCCCGAGCACCAGCGCCTGGCGAGGCAGAGCCTGTCCGAGGCCGGCGTGCACAGCGGCCGGGTGCGGCTGATCGCGGGCCGGGCCCTCGAGGTGCTGCCGCGGCTGTCCGACAGCGGGTACGACCTGATGTTGTGTGACGCCGCCCCCGCCGAGAACCTCGACTACCTGCCGGCTGCCCTGCGACTGCTGCGCACCGGCGGCATCGTGGTGTTCGCCCGCGCGCTGGTCGGCGGTCGGGTTGCCGACGCCTCGGCGCGCGGCGCCGAGGTGCTGGCCGCCCGCGACCTGGCGCGCGCCGTGCGCGAGGAGCCCCGGCTGGTGCCCGCGCTGCTCCCGGTCGGCGCCGGACTGCTGATTGCCGTCAAGCAGGACGCCCCCGCCGGCTGAGCTGCCTCAGGCGCTGCGCCGGGACGCCAGCTCCTCGAGCCAGCGCACGAGCAGCCGTACGCCGTAGCCCGTCGCGCCCTTGGTGAGCTCGTCGTCGTCACCTTTGCTCCAGGACGGGCCGGCGATGTCCAGGTGCGCCCACGGCCGGCCACCGGTGAACTCGCGCAGGAAAAGCGCGGCCGTGATGGAGCCGCCCTGCAGCTTCTGCTTCGGGTCGCCGATGTTGCGAAGGTCGGCCGTCGGCGAGTCGAGCGCCTGCCGGTAGTCCTCGACCAGCGGCATCCGCCACAGCCGCTCCCCCGACAGCGCCGACGCCTGCTCGAGCTCGGCGGCGAGCGCGTCGTCGGAGGCGAACAGGCCGGCATGCCGCTTGCCCAGGGCGACCGGCATCGCGCCGGTCAGCGTGGCCACGTCGACGACGACGTCGGCGCCGAGCACCAGGTCGGCGTACGCCAGCGCGTCGGCGAGCACCAGCCGGCCTTCCGCGTCGGTGTTGAGCACCTCGACGGTGCGTCCGCCGTACTGCGTGAGCACGTCGCCGGGTCGCTGCGCGGTGCCGCTCGGCATGTTCTCGGCGCAGGCGAGCAGACCGGTGACCGTCAACGACAGGCCGAGGTCGGCGACCGCGCGCAGCGTCCCGATGACGGCCGCGGCGCCGCCCATGTCGCTCTTCATCGTGAGCATGCTGTCGTTGGGCTTGAGCGACAGGCCACCGGTGTCGAAGGTGATGCCCTTGCCGACCAGGACGACGTGCCTCGACCGGCCACCACCGTCGTAGCGCGCCTCCACCAGGCGCGGCGGGCGGGTCGACCCCTGGCCGACACCGACCAGGCCGCCGAAGCCCTCCGCGGCGAGCTCGCGCTCGTCGCGCACCCGTACCGTGAGGTCTGGGAGCAGCGCGATGGCGCGATCTGCCAGCCAGGCCGGAGTCTTGGTCAGCGCAGGTGTGTTGGTCAGGTCGCGCGCGACTGCCGTGGCCCGCGCCGTGGCGACGGCCCGGTCCACCGCCGGCTGCAGCCCGGTCGGGTCGTCGACAACGAGGGTGACCTCGCGAAGTATCCGCTGCGGCGCGTCGCTGGTCGTGAAGCCGTACGCCGCGAGCGCCACGGCCTCGGCGAGCGCCCGCAGCGCCTCGGCATCGGGTCGCAGCACCCGCAGGTCGATGGCCAGGGAGGCCGAGCCGGTGGCGCGACGGGCCAGCGCGGCACCGGCTGTACGCAGGTCGGCCGGGGTGCCACGCCCGGTGCCGACCAGGAGCAGCCGGCGCCCGGTCGTCCGGGCCGGCGAGATGACCTCGCCGGCGGCACCCTTCGCCTCCTCGGCGAGCAGCAGAGCTCCCAGGTCCGCCGCTGCCGTGCCGTCGGGTGCAGCGGCCAGCAGCACCGCGATCCCACCGGCGTCCCCGGCGCTGCGGGTCGGCAACGCGAGCGCGGCCGCGGCCTCCGGCGGCTCGGCAGCCAGGGCCATCGCAGGCAGATCGGGCGGCGAGATCTCATGATCTTTGGCGGCGGAGTTGCGGCGGGGCGGCACGCTGGTCCTCTCTGGCAGACGGGACCGGCCGGTCACCAGCGCGCTGGCGACCGGCCGGGGGCCGCGAATCGTGTTGTCGTACGTCCTGCGGTCTCGCGGGGCTAGGCGACGACGGCCTTCAGAGCGTCGCCCAGGGCGCCGGCCTCCTCGGCGTTGAGCTCGACGACGAGTCGCCCGCCACCCTCGAGGGGGACGCGCATGACGATGCCGCGACCCTCCTTGGTGACCTCGAGCGGACCGTCGCCCGTCCGCGGCTTCATGGCCGCCATCCGACCAACCTCCCAGTCCAGTGTTCCTGCGCGTGGTGCGCTGTCGTCACAGTCTCCCGCATGGCCGCCGGAACCGGTAGCCGCCTCCCCCGCGCGCCGCGGCACAATGCCGCTCACCCCCCAAGCCCGATCCTGCGCAGGAGACTCCCGATGACCGAGCCCACCCCGTCCGGCACCGTGCGTCTGGAGATGGCCGGGGCCGTCGCGACGATCACCCTGGACCGGCCCGACGGGATGAACGCCCTGACGGTCCCGGTCAAGGAGGCGCTGCTGGACGCGGTGCACGCCGTGCACGACGACGAGGCGGTACGCGCCGTGGTCCTCACCGGCAGCGGCCGGGCCTTCTGTGTCGGGCAGGACCTGCGCGAACACGCCGCCCTGCTCGACGCCGGTGACCCGGCGCCGCTGCGGACGGTGCGCGAGCACTACAACCCGACGATCACGCTGCTGGCCAGCATGCCCAAGCCGGTCGTCGCGGCCGTCAATGGCACGGCAGCCGGCGCGGGCCTGGGCCTGGCCTGCGCGTGCGACTTCCGGATCGGGGCGGCCGGGGCGCGCTGGACAACCGCGTTCACCGGCATCGGCCTCACCGCCGACTCGGGGTTGTCGTGGACCCTGCCCCGGCTCGTGGGCGCCGCCAGGGCTACCGCGCTGCTGCTGCTGGCCGAACCGTTCACGACCGAGCAGGCTTTGGAGATGGGGCTGCTGACCGCGGTGGTCTCGCCCGGTCAGGTGTTGCCGGCTGCGCAGGAGCTGGCATCCCGACTGGCCGCGGGGCCGACGGTGGCATACGCCGCGGTCAAGAAGTCACTCATGCTGGCAGCCACCTCGACGCTGCAGCAGGCCCTCGCCGAGGAGGACCGCC
>JAYVYM010000184.1:0-4912 GCA_043784245.1 Frankiales bacterium | reverse complement strand
GCGCCCTCGACGACGTCGAACAGCGCCTTCTCGCCGGCGCTGTGGCCGGCGGTCCGCGGCAGGTCGCGCTCCTTGGCCCACCGGCCATTGCCGTCCATCACGATCGCCACGTGCCGGGGCACCCGCTCCTTGGGGATCGCCGGCGGCACGGCCCCGGACGGGTGCGAGGTCGGGGCCCGCAGGGCCGGGCGAGCAGGGGGGGCGGCGCGCCGTCTCACTGGCACACCAGGGCTCGCTGGCACACCAGGGCTGGCTTCGCAGGCGCCCGGCGCGCCCGCTCCTTCGTCGCGGTGCGCCGCACGGCGCTCACTGGCGCTCGACCAGCGGCAGGCTGCGCAGCCCACGTTCGAGGTGCCACTGCAGGTGCGCCGCGACCAGCCCGCTCACCTCGCGCCGGGTGCGCTGCTCGCTGGCCTGCGCCGGCTCCCACGACCCCTGCAGCAGGTCCGTCATCAGCGCCAGCGCCGCGGGGGCGGGCGAGGCCGCACCCGCCGGCCGGCAGGCCGGGCAGACGGTGCCGCCGGCCGGTACCGAGAACGCCCGATGCGGCCCCGGCGCACCGCAGCGGGCGCAGTCAAACAAGGCGGGGGCGTACCCCGCGACCGTCATGGCGCGCAGCAGGAACGCGTCGAGCACCAGGCCCGGGTCGCGGGCGGCGACGTCATCGGTGCCGGCGAGCGCGCGCAACGCCCCGATGACGAGCAGGAACAGCCGGATCGACGGCTCGCGCTCCTCCGCCGTCAGCCGCTCGGCGGTCTCGAGCACCGCCGTTCCTGCGGTGTAGCGCGGGTAGTCGGTGACCAGCCGCTCACCGTAGGACCACAGGCTGTCGGCCTGGGTCACGGTGTCCAGGCCGCCGCGGCCCTCCCACAGCTGCAGGTCGACGTGGCTGAACGGCTCGACCGAGGCGCCGAAGCGGGACCGGGTACGACGGACGCCTTTCGCGACAGCCCGGACCCGGCCGTGGACACGGGTCAGCACGGTGATGATCCGGTCGGCCTCGCCGAGCTTCTGGACCCGCAGGACGACGCCCTCGTCGCGGTATAGGGCCACGTAGGAATGCTAAGGGCTGCGTCAGAAGCCGAGCTTGCGCAGCTGCTTCGGGTCGCGCTGCCAGTCCTTGGCGACGCTGACCCGCAGGTCCAGGAAGATCTGGGTGCCCAGCATCGTCTCGATCTGCCGCCGGGCGATGGTGCCAACACCGCGCAGCCGCGCGCCACCGGTACCGAGCACGATCGCCTTCTGGCTGTCGCGCTCGACATACAGCGTGGCGTAGATGTCCAGCAGCGGACGCTGCGCGGGCCGGTCCTCGCGCGGTCGCATCTCCTCGATGGTGACGGCGATGGAGTGCGGCAGCTCGTCCCGGACGCCCTCGAGGGCAGCCTCCCGGATCATCTCGGCAATGAGCATCTGCTCGGGCTCGTCGGTCAGCTCGCCGGCCGGGTAGAGCGCCGGGCCCTCGGGCAGCAGGCCGACGAGCAGATCGGTGAGCAGGTCGACCTGCTTGCCCGACACCGCGCTGACCGGCACGATCTCGGCCCAGTCGCCGAGCCCGGAAAGGGCCAGCAGCTGCTCGCCGATCTGCTGCTTGCCGGCCAGGTCGGTCTTGGTGAGCACCGCGACGACGGGGGTCTTGACCTGTGCGAGCTCGGCGGCGATGAACCGGTCGCCCGGGCCGACCTTGTCGTCCGCGGTGACGCAGAAGCAGATCACGTCGACGCCGGCGTAGGTCTCCCGGACCAGGTCGTTCAGGCGTTGGCCCAGCAGCGTGCGGGGCTTGTGCAGGCCGGGCGTGTCGACCAGGACGAGCTGCGCGTCGGGACGGTGCACGATCCCGCGTACGGCGTGCCGGGTGGTCTGCGGCCGGCTGCTCGTGATCGCGACCTTGCTGCCTGTGAGCGCGTTGGTCAACGTCGACTTGCCGGCGTTGGGCCGCCCGACGAAGCAGGCGAAGCCGGAACGGAAGCCGGCGGGAGGTGAGGCCATAGTGACCTCAGTCTGCCGGACTCTGCGGTCGACCGATCAGGTCAACAGAGCTCAGGTCGACAGGATCTCGCGCCGCACCCCGTCCGGGCCGGCAACGTGCACCGGCACGCCTGTCCCGAACTCGCGCAGCACGGCCAGGTCGGCCGGCGCCACGGCGTCCTCGGTGACCAGCGCCGCCGCCTCGAAGGTGCGGATCCCGCTGGAGGCGGCCGCGGCGACGGCGCCCCGCAAGGCCGACGTCGTCAGCGCGGGGTCGGCGTTCTCCACCGTTGCGGCGGCGTACGTGCGACCGTCCGTGTCGCGGACCGCGGCCCCTTCGCGCCGGCCGGTGTGGGGGGCGTGCGCCCGCAGCCGGGCACCTCTGGCCAACGTGACGATCTTGACGTCCTCGGGGTCCATGCCTAGTCCTCCTGATCCCGGGTGCGGCTCGCGAGCACCGTCGTGATGTGGTGGCGCCGCCCGGTTGCCGTCTCCGCGACCAGCGTGATGCCCGAGACGGTGGTCGTGGCGCCCGGGATGGGCACCCGGCCGAGGGCGCTGGCGAGCAGGCCGCCGACCGTCTCCACGTCGTCATGCGGTAGCACGACGTCGAACAGCTCCTCGAGGTCCTCGACCGGCAGCCGCGCGGTCACCCGGTAGCTGTCCCCGTCGACCTGCTCGACCGGTGGCCGCTCCCGGTCGTACTCGTCGACGATCTCACCCACGATCTCCTCCAGGACGTCCTCCATGGTGACCAGCCCGGCGGTGCCGCCGTACTCGTCGATGACGACCGCGAGATGTCCCAGCGAGGCCTGCATCTCCCGCAGCAGGTCGTCGACCGGCTTGCTCTCCGGGACGAAGACCGGCTCCCGCATCACCTCCTCGACCCGCCGGTCGGCGCCTCCCTCGGCGCGCTCCTTGCGTACCAGGTCCTTCAGGTACGCCACGCCGAGCACGTCGTCCGCGCCCTCACCGACGACCGGGACGCGGCTGAAACCGCTGCGCAGGGCCAGGTTGAGGGCCTGCCGGACGCTCTTGTCGTGCTCGATGAACACCATGTCGGTACGCGGCACCATGACCTCGCGGGCAATCGTGTCACCGAGCTCGAAGACGCCTTCGATCATGTCCCGCTCGCCCTCCTCGAGGACGCCCCGCTCCTGCGCCAGGTCGACCAGGTCGCGCAGCTCGGCTTCGGAGGCGAACGGTCCTTCGCGAAACCCCTTCCCCGGGGTGAGCGCGTTGCCCAGGGCGATCAGCAGCCGCGGGACCGGACCGAACACCCGGGTCAGGCCGAGTGCCAGGGGAGCCCCGATCAGAGCGACCCGCTCGGCGGACTGCCGGCCGACCGTACGCGGCGCGACGCCGATGAAGACATAGCTGACGACGACCATCACGGCGACCGCCAACGCGACAGCGGCAGAGCCCTCGAGCCGGTCGATGCAGTACGCGGTGACGATGCCGGCTGCGGCAAGCTCGGCCACCATCCGCAGCAGCAGCAGCAGGTTCAGTGAGCGGGGCGGGTCGGCGAGGACGCGCTGCAGGCGGCCGGCGCCGGCGCGCCCGTCGCGGACCAGCTCCTCGACCCGCACCCGGCTGACCCGGGCAAGCGCGACCTCCAGACAGGCCAACAGCCCGGCGACAATGACAAACAGGACGGCGGCGACGAGCGGCCCCACCTGGGTACGGATCACCTACGGCTGCGGGTCACGAGCCGCCGGCACGCACCTCATGCCAGGACCGCAGCAGCTCGCCCTGCAGGCCGAACATCTCGGCGTGCTCGTCGGGCTCCCCGTGGTCATATCCCAGCAGGTGCAGCACACCGTGCGTGCACAGCATCTGCAGCTCCTCGTCGGTGCCGTGGCCGGCCTGCTCGCCCTGCCGTTCGGCGACGGCCGGGCAGAGCACGACGACGCCGAGATCGACGGCGCTCGCCTCCTCCGGCTCGTCGCGTGCGTCGTGCCCGTCGTGCCCGACACCCCGGCTCCCGCGCAGGTCGAGCTCGTCCATCGGGAAGGCCAGCACGTCGGTCGGGCCGGGCTCGCCCATCCAGTGCACGTGCAGCCGCTCCATCTCCTCGACGTCGACCAGGTGCAGCGACAGCTCGGCCAGGGGCGACACCCCGAGGCGCTCCAGGACGTCCCGGCACAGTCGCACCAGAGCCTGTTCGTCGACGGCAGCGCCGCTCTCGTTGGCGACCTCGATGCTCACAGTCGAGCCGCGCCCGTCAGCGGGGACCGCGCCGCGCGTCGTCGCGCCGGCCGGGTGCGCGCTGCGGGCCGCGCTGCGCGGGCGCCAACGACTCCTGCTCGGCGTCGTACTGCTCGTAGGCGTCGACGATTCTGCTGACCAGCTTGTGGCGTACGACGTCACTGCTGGTCAGCTGCACGAAGCTGACGTCCTCGACGCCGTCGAGGATCCCGCGGACCACGCGCAGGCCGGAGGACGCCGTGCCAGGCAGGTCGACCTGCGTGATGTCGCCGGTGACCACGATCTTGCTGCCGAACCCGAGCCGGGTAAGGAACATCTTCATCTGCTCGGGGGTGGTGTTCTGCGCCTCGTCCAGGATGATGTAGGCGTCGTTGAGCGTCCGGCCGCGCATGTACGCCAGCGGCGCCACCTCGATCGTGCCGGCGGCCATCAACCGCGGGATCGACTCCGGGTCGAGCATGTCGTGCAGTGCGTCGTACAGCGGGCGCAGGTAGGGGTCGATCTTGTCGTTCAGCGTGCCGGGCAGGAACCCCAGCTTCTCGCCGGCCTCGACGGCCGGCCGGGTGAGGATCAGCCGGTTGACCTGCTTGGACTGCAGCGCCTGCACGGCCTTGGCCATCGCCAGGTAGGTCTTGCCGGTGCCAGCCGGCCCGATGCCGAACACGATCGTGTGCCGGTCGATGGCCTCGACGTAGCGCTTCTGGTTGGCGGTCTTCGGACGGATGGTCCGGCCGCGGTT
>JAYVYM010000183.1:0-17752 GCA_043784245.1 Frankiales bacterium | reverse complement strand
TGCCCCCTGGTTGGCCAGGCTCCGGCAGATCTCGGCCCCGATACCTCGGGTGCCGCCGGTCACGAACGCCACGCGGTCGCGCAGCTTGTCGCCGCCGGGCGGCGCGGTCTGCGCGTTGTCGGCCGGTGTGTTGTCCAGGGTGGTCATGCTGCCTCCGGCGACGAGCGGTCGGTGTGGTCCCCATCACACTCCCACGGTTGCGGTGGCCGAGCAGGAAGCCCGAGCAACCACCACGCGGGGGAGCGCCTGCTGCACCAGCAGCGGCCCCCCGCAGGGGCTGACGGCGTCTGTGCGGCTCGAGTCATGGCGGGGTGACCGACGGTGCTGTGCGGGCCTGGAGGGCGTGCAAGCCTGACTCCTAGCGAGCGGACCTCGGCCCGAGCACGTCACCTCGCGACGCGCGACCTGCGACGTGGAAAGGTGGCGCGCATGCCGGACGTCCACATCACGGCCGACGCGCGGGCCGACGCATTGCTCGGGCACGATCCGCTCGCTCTGCTGCTGGGCATGCTGCTGGACCAGCAGATCCCGATGGAGAAGGCATTTCGCGGGCCGCTGGTGCTCCGTGAACGGCTCGGGGGGCTCGACGCGCGAGCGATCGCCGAGCACCCGGACTTCGCTGCGGTGATGGCCGAGGTGCCTGCAGTGCACCGCTTCCCGGGGTCGATGGCAACCCGGGTGCAGCAGCTGTGCCTGGCGCTGGTCGAGGACTACGACGGGCGGGCCGAGGCGCTGTGGGAAGGCGTCGCCGACGGCGCCGACCTGCTGAGGCGGATGAGGGCGCTGCCGGGGTTCGGGGAGCAGAAGGCGAAGATCTTCGTGGCCCTGCTCGGCAAGCAGTACTGCGTACAGCCCACCGGCTGGCGTGAGGCTGCGGGCGAATACGGCACCGACGCGGTGTTCAAGAGCGTCGCCGATGTCGTGAGCCCGCAGACCCTCCTGGAGGTCCGGGCGTACAAGCAGGCGGTCAAGGCCGCCGCCAAGAAGGGCTGATCCGCGTCCTCAGCGCTCGGCGTCGACGACCCGGCCAGGATCGATCGCGAGGCGCAGGGGGGGCTCGGGAATCGTGCTGGCGAGGCCGCTGTCCACGATCGCCGTCTTGCGCCTGCGGGCGACAGTCGGGCCGGCATTGGCCATCACGACGCCGAACCACGGGAGCACGACGGCGCCGACGAACAGCAGCAGCCGGAACAGCACTGGCACCGGAAGGGCGACGCCCAGCACCACGCACGCAACGCGGACCATCTGCGTGGCGACATAGCGACGTTCGCGCAAGGTGATGTCGTCGGTGTGGCTGAGCCGGGCCGTCGTCACCGTGACCGCCGGCTGCTCACGCGCGTGGGACGGCAGTGTCATCGGCAGGCTCCGCTCGCAGGGTCTGAGGCAGGTCGGCCGGCCTGGTGCTGATCGGCCGGTTGCGTACACCTCACACAACAGTGTGCGGCGTCGCGGGCATCCGCGCCGCCCGGCCAGGCGACGGTGTGCTGGTTCACACCGGTGCCGCACACTTGGCGTCGTGGACCCGCAGATCGCCCGTCAGGGCGCGTTGTCCGATCCGCGCCGGTCAGCGGGCGGCAGCTCTCGGGCGGGTTCCACGGGGACAACCTCGACGACCGGTCACGGGTCCAGATCGCCCCGGGCCGGTTGCCCGACCACGCCGACATGTCCGGCCTGTCGGTGGCAGCAGCGCAGCCGCGAGGCTCTGCGGCACCGCCGTCCGGCTCGATAGTGCTGGACGACGTCCTGGGCCTGCTGCGCTGCCCGGTCTGCGCCGGGCCACTGAGCCGGGCGGGCCAGGTAGTGCGCTGTCCAGCCGGACACGCGTACGACGTGGCACGGCAGGGCTATCTGAGCCTGCTGCCCGGTGGCGCCGGCACCGCCGACTCCCCGGCGATGGTCGTGGCCCGCGAGCGTTTCCTGGCCGCCGGGCATTACGACGCGATTGGCGACGCGCTGGCCGGAGCCGTCTCGCGTGGCCCGGTCATCGACGTCGGCGCCGGTACCGGCCGGCACCTGGCAAGGGTGCTCGACGCGCACCCGGGGCCCGGACTGGCCCTGGACCTCTCGCGGCACGCCGCGCAGCGGGCCGCCAGGGCGCACGCCCGCATCGGCTCCGTCGTCGCGGACGCCTGGCGTGCGCTGCCGGTCGGCGACGGCGTCGCGGGAGCCGTGCTCAGCGTCTTCGCGCCGCGCGGCCCGGCCGAGGCCGCTCGGGTGCTGGCACCCGGCGGGCGGCTGGTGGTCGTGACCCCGTCGGCCCGGCACCTGCGAGAGCTGATCGGCCCGCTGGGGCTGCTGTCGGTCGACCCGGACAAGGACCTCCGGCTCGCGCGCGACCTCGCCGGCTTCCGGCTGCTGTCGACAGAGGTGGTGGACCAATTGCTGTCACTGTCGTCCGCCGAGGTACACGACGTCGTCGCGATGGGTCCGAGTGCCCGGCACGTCGATCCGGACGCGTTGCCACAGCTGGCCGGCGACGTGACGCTGTCGGTGCGGGTCGCGGTGTACGCGCCGAACTAGCCCCACCCGGGACGGTCGCACCGGTCGGCGCCGGCTGCCCGATGTGACGATCATGCAGAGGTTGGCGCTCGTTGAGCGTGCGAGACTGCTTCTGCATGATGGCGGACGACCACGCCGCCGACGCCCCGGCCGGGCGAGCACGCGGTCGACGGCGCCCGGTCAGGGTCCAGCGAGCGGTCAGCCCAGGCCGCGTGGCTGCGGCAGCAGCTCGTCGAAGACTGGCGACCGCTTCTCCGCCTTGGCGGTGAACGCCTCCGTCATGTCCTGCGGCTGGAACATGCCGGCCTGCCAGGTGGCGATCTGCTCGAGCGATGCGTCCACGCCGTGGTCGCGGGCGAAGTTGAGGGCGACCTTGGTGCCCCAGATGGCCAGCGGCGACTTCTCGGCGATCTCGCGCGCGGTGTCGAGCGCGCCCTGGAGCAGTGATTCGTGGCCGACGTAGACCTCCTGCACGAGCCCCACCTCGTACGCCCGGGACGCCGGGACCCGCCGGCCGGTGAAAGCCATTTCGCGGGCGAACCCCTCGCCGACGATGTTGCCGAGCCGCTGCAGAGTGCCGACGTCGGCCGTCATCCCGATGTTGATCTCCTGTACGCAGAAGAACGCGTCGGCGGTGGCGTAGCGCAGGTCGCAGGCCGTCACAAGGTCGACGGCGCCACCGATGACGCCACCCTGTACGGCCGCGATCACCGGGATGCGAGCCTTCTCGAGGGCCGTGAACGACCACTGCAGCACCTGGGCGTTGGAGCGCAGCCGGGCCTGTCGCCGGCCGGCCTCGGCGACCGGTGCCCCCGCGAGGTGGTCACCGGTGAACACCGACAGGTCCATCCCGGCGCTGAAGTGCCGACCGGTGCTGCTGATCACCACCACGCGCGCGCTGGCGTTGTCGCTGATGCCGGTCACGATGTCCGGTAGCTCGCGCCAGAAGTCTGCCGTCATCGTGTTGAGTGCCTCCGGCCGCGACAGGCGCACGTGCGCCACCGCGTCGCTGATGTCGACCTCGAAGCAGGTGTACGGCATGGCTGGAGAGCGTACGGGCGGCTGCGGACTACGGTCAGGCCGTGCCCGACACCGTGCTGAGGATGAGCGGCGTCGCCGTCGTCCGGCAGGGCGCGACGCTCCTGACCGACCTCGACTGGACCGTCCGGGAAGGCGAGCGGTGGGTGGTGCTCGGCCCGAACGGGGCCGGTAAGACCACCCTGCTGCAGATCGCCGGCGCGGCCCTGTTCCCCAGCCGCGGGACCGTCGAGCTGCTGGGTGAGCGCTACGGCAAGGCCGACCTCGGCGAGCTGCGGACGCGGGTCGGGCTGTCCAGCGCTGCGCTGGGCGACCGGGTGCCGCCGCAGGAGCGCGCGCTCGACGTCGTGGTGACTGCGTCCTACGGCGTGGTCGGGCGCTGGAACGAGCGCTACGACAGCGCCGACGTCGACCGCGCGAGCGACCTGCTGGGCCGGGTCGGCCTGGCGCGCCTGGCCGACCGGCGGTTCGGGTCGCTGTCGGAGGGCGAGCGCAAGCGGGTGCTGCTGGCCCGGGCGTTGATGACCGATCCCGAGCTGCTGCTGCTCGACGAGCCCGCCGCCGGCCTGGACCTCGGTGCCCGCGAGGCGCTGATGCGCCTGCTCGCCCGGCTGTGGGCCGATCCAGACGGCCCGCCCGTCGTGCTGGTCACCCACCACATCGAGGAGGTGCCGGTCGGGACGACGCACGCCCTGCTGCTCGCCCAGGGCCGGTCAACGGCGGCCGGGGCGGTGGCCGACGTGCTCACCGCACCTCTGCTGTCGCAGACGTTCGGCCTCCCGCTGGTCGTCGACCGTTCCGGAGGGCGGTTCTCCGCCCGGGCGGCCTGACAGCTGGTGACATGCCGACGGCCGCCCTCGCGCGGGCGGCCGTCGAGCAGTGGGGGGTCAGTCCTTGAGCAGTGCCGTCTCGTCCACCCAGTGGACGGCGGTGGACTTGAGCTTGCCTTCGTAGACGTGCGCGTGGTGCGCGCAGAACATCAGATCGCCCGAGGCGAGGACGACGCGAACGCGGGCTTGCGCGCCGCAGCGGTCGCAGCGGTCGGCAGCGGACAGAGTTGGGGACGGGGCTGGTGGCGTCACGGTGCCGGTCATGCACGACACAACACCACACCCTGGCCCCGACTTCCCCTCGGATCGCCGAACGGGCCCGCTCTGTCTGCCCGGTGCACCCGTCCGCCGAGCCGGTGCATTCGTTCGCCGCGCCCGGGGCGCCCGGTCAGCCGAGCACGTGGACCAGCGCGCGGATGCGCCGCCGGGCCAGCTGCTCGGGCAGCGAGGTCTCGCCGGACACCAGCCGGACAAACAGGTCCCACATGCCCGGCAGAGCGCGCATGACCGTGTGCACGGTCCCCGGGTGCCTGGTGAAGACCCGCAACGCCTCGCGGCCAGCGGTCATCTCCGGGCCGAGCTCGCGCTCGACAGCGCCGTCGTACGCGGTGACGTCGCCGGCCGCCGCGGCGCCGGCCAGGGCGCCCGAGCGCAGCGCGAACGAGATGCCCTCGCGGGTCCAGGGCTCCAGCAGCCCGGCGGCGTCACCGGCGACGAGCACCCGCCCGCGGCGCAGCGGCGAGCCCGGGGCGCGCACCCGGGTGAGGTGGCCGCCGTCGTGCAGCGCCGTCGCCGGGTCCAGGCCGAGCCGCAGCAAGAAAGTGGAGTAGTACGCCCGGACCGCCGCCCCGCGGCTGCGCGCGCCGATCACGCCCACGGTGAGCATGTCTCCCTTGGGGAACACCCAGCCGTAGGACCCGGGCACCGGTCCCCAGTCGAGCAGCACGTGGCCGGCCCAGTCGCTGCCGGTCGGCATCGGCAGCTCGGCCTCCATCCCGAGGTCGACCTGATCACAGCTGACCCCGACGTACGCGGCCGCTCGACCCTGCGAGCCGTCCGCGCCGACGACCGCCCGGGCGTGTACCTGGCCACCGGATGTCCCGAGCACGACGAGCCCGTCGTGCTGGTCGTACGACGTGACCGTCGTCAAGGTGCGCAGCTCGGCGCCGGCGGCGACCGCGGCGTCCACGAGTGCGGCGTCGAGCTCGGCCCGTAGCACCATCGGCAGGAAGGCCGGCGCCTTCCGCGTGAAACGCCGCCGCCCGTCGGAGGTGAACGTGATCCGGCCGACATCGTCACGCGAGAGCGCCGGTAGGTCCAGGCCGGTCTCGCGGACGGCCCGCTGCGAGGCGCCGATCAGGCCGCCGCCGCAGCGCTTGTAACGCGGCAGGCCGGCGCGCTCCAGCAACAGCACGGAGGCGCCGCGAGCCGCCGCCGCACGGGCCGCCGCCGCTCCGGCCGGTCCTGTGCCGACCACGGCGACGTCGAAGGTTCGGGTCATTCCAGCAGGCTGACGGGGATGTGCGCGCGGCGCGACCGGAGGTACTCCCCGAGCCCCTTGGCCTGCGGGTCGAACCGGCTGCTGGCGGCCACGCCCTCGCCGAGCAGGCCGACAACCACGACGTTGACCGCTCGCAGGTTGGGCAGCCGGAAGACCTCGACAGGCAAGCCGTCGGCCTCGGGCAGCAGCTCGCGGAAGCGGGCCGGGGTCATGAAGCGCTGCAGCCACGCGCCGGCCTCGTCGGTGCGGCCCCAGAAGCCGATGTTGGCGTTACCGCCCTTGTCGCCGGACCGGGCGCCGAGCACCGTCCCCAGCGCGGCCTTGCGGGTGGCGCCCTCGACCGGCGCGGGCAGTTCGGGCTCGGCGACGCCGGGCGCCGGACCGGCGGGTGTGTGCGGCACCAGCTGCCGGCGGCCATCGACGTGCACCACCACCTGCTCGACGTCGGCGGCGTCGACCAGCGAGGGCCAGTACACGCCGTACGGCTGGGCGTCGGTGGGCTGGCTGGTCAGCGTGAACCCCGGGTAGCTGGCGAGCGCGAGCTGCACGGCCGCGTCGGAGAACACCCGGCCGACCTTTTTGGCGTCGCTGTCGCGAACGTGGACGCGCAGCAGCGCGGCGGCCTGCTCGTTGGTGGGGGCGTCCTCGCGGTCCAGGCGCACGACGGTGGCGTCGAAGGGGTGCGGGTAGGCATCGGCGAGCCCGGCGAGAGCGAGTGCGGCCTTGCCCTGGATGTCGAGGCCGGTGAGTACAAACTCCATCCGGTTGCGAAAGCCGCCTGCCATCGTCAGGGCGACCTTCACCCGGCCGCTCGGCGGCTCGCCGCGCGCCCCGCTGACCCGGACCAGGTCCGTGCCGATGCGCTCGAGCCGGACGGTGGAGAAGTCCGCGACGACGTCGGGTCCGTCGTACCGCGGCCCGGCGATCTCGTACAGCAGCTGAGCCGTGACGGTGCCGACGGTGACGGCGCCACCGGTACCGGGGTGCTTGGTGATCAGGGCGGAGCCGTCCTGGAAGACCTCGGCCAGCGGGAAGCCCATTCGCAGCGGGTTCGGCACCTCGTCCTGGACGAAGCTGTAGTTGCCGCCGGTGACCTGCGTACCGCACTCGAGCAGGTGGCCCGTGACGACCGCGCCGGCGAGACGGTCCCAGTCCTCGCGACCCCAGCCGAAGTGCGACGCGGCCGGCCCGAGGACCAGCGAGGCGTCGGTGACCCGGCCGGTGACCACGACCTGCGCGCCGCCGTCGAGCGCTGCCGCGATGCCCCACCCCCCGAGGTAGGCGTTGGCGGTCAGCGGCGCCGCCGATAGCTCCTCACCGGTGTCCAGGTGCTGCAGGCGCAGCTCCGGCACCTTGGCCAGCAGGTCGTCGCCCTCGACGTGGGCCACCTCGAGCGACAGCCCCAGGGCTGTCGCGAGGTCGCGAACGGCCTGGGCGCACGCGGCGGGCGCGAGGCCGCCGGCGTTGACGACGACCTTCGTCCCGCGCTCCCACACGGTGGCGAGCAGCGGCTCGAGCTGACGCAGGAAGCTGGTGGCGAAGCCCTTGGCCGGGTCCTTGATGCGGGCGCGGTACAGGATGAGCATCGTCAGCTCGGCGAGGTAGTCGCCGGTCAGGACGTCGACCGGGCCCCCTGTCAGGACCTCGCGCATGGCGCTGGCCCGGTCGCCGTAGAACCCCGAGCAGTTCCCGATGATCAGGCTGCTCGGCTGTGGGGGCACGCAGGGGATCGAAGCACCCCGGCTCGACGGGTCAGCCGAGCAGGTGGAGGTCGCCCTCGAGGCGCTTGCGGGTGCTGGCCGCCGCACGGTCGACGATTGCGCCCAGGCCGTCCCCCCGCATCGGGTTGCTGCCCATCACCTGCAGGTCACCGGGGCCTGGCTGCAGGACGACGACGCGGCTGCCCGCCCGGCGTAGCCGGACGACCTCGGCGGCGAGGTAGCTGCGTACCGCCAGGCGCAGGCCGAGGTCGGCGCGCAGCGCGGGCCGCTCAGCCGACATCGGGCTGATGATCACGACCAGGTCAGGTCGGTCGGCGAGCACGACGTCGGCGTTGCTGGGGGAGTGCGCGCCGCCGTCGACGTAGGTCTCGCCGCCCGAGCGCACCGGGGCGAACCAACCGGGGATCGCGCACGAGGCTGCCACCGCGGTGCCCAGGTCGTCGGGTCCCTCGCCGTCGCCGGTGAACACCACCCGCCTGGCGTCGCGGGCTCGTACGGCGCAGATCCGTAGGTCACGGTCGGGCCAGCCGGACGGGTGCAGCCGCCGTACACCGCGCGCGACCGGGTCGGTGCTGCGGGCGCCGGCGGGCAGCAGGGCCGCCGCCAGGGCCCCCGGACGGGTGGTCAGGGGGTGCCTCGCGGCGGCGAGCAGCGCCCCGGGTGAGAGCGGCCCGCGGCCCGGCGTGGGCGCCGGCTGGTCCGGCAGGCGCAGCGGGAGGTCCCGCGAGATGCGCCGCCCCTGCCTGGGCATCGGCAGGCCCGGGTCCTGCGCCGGCGCCGGCTGGCGCGGGTCCGGTGCCGGGCGCCCGAGTACGTGGGCCGCGAGCTCGTGCGCGGACAGCCCACCGGCGAGCCCGGCCGCGACCAGGGAGCCCGCGCTGGTGCCGACGAGAACGGACGCGTCCCTCGCGTCGAAGCCGGCTCCGTCCATCAGCGCCATCAGCGCGCCGAGGTGGAAGGCCTGGCCGACCAGGCCGCCTGCGCCGAGGACGACGGCGACGCTCACGCCGCGGTGTGCTGCAGGCCGGTCGCGGGAAGGGCCTCCGTATGCAGCCACAAGCCCTGCTGGCAGCGCAACCGGTCCAGCATCGGGCCGCACGGGTCCTGCGCGCGATAGCGCATGCGGTCAGGGCCTGTCGGGTCGATCACACAGCACCTCGTGGCAGGGTCGGGTTATGAGCGCTTTCGCGGACTACCAGAACGAGGTCTACCTCAACGGGATGCTCGGCAAGCAGCCGCCCCTGCCGTTCGGCTGGCGTGCGGTCCGCGACGCGGCCCACGCCGTGATGTCGCCGCAGGCCATCGGCTTCGTCGAGGGCTCGGCCGGTACTGAGGACACCGCGCTCGCCAACCGCGAGGCGTTCGCCCACTGGCGGTTGGTACCGCGGATGCTGCGCGGCATCCCGGCCGCCCGCAGCCACGTGACGACGCTGCTGGGGACGTCGATGCCGGCGCCGGTGATGCTCGCCCCGGTCGGGGTGCTGTCGATCGTGCATCCCGACGCTGAGCTGGCGGTCGCCCGGGCCGCAGCCGGCCTGGGCGTGCCGATGGTGGTGTCGACGGCCGCCTCGCACGCGATGGAGGACGTCATGGCTGCGGCCGACGGGCCGAAGTGGTTCCAGCTGTACTGGCCGTCGGACCCCGAGCTGGCGGCCTCGTTCGTGCAGCGCGCCGAGGCGGCCGACTACGACGCCATCGTCGTGACGCTGGACACCTGGCAGCTCGGCTGGCGCCCCCGGGACCTGGCGACCGGGTACCTGCCGTTCCTGCAGGGACACGGCATCGCCAACTTCCTGTCCGACCCGGTCTTTCTGCGCGGACTGCGTGCCGGCGACCAGGCCGCGGCCGTGCTGAAGTTCGTCAGCGTGTTCAACAACCCGACGCTGACCTGGGACGACCTGGCCTGGCTGCGGTCGCAGACGTCGTTACCGGTCGTGCTGAAGGGGATCCAGCACCCCGACGACGTACGCCACGCAGCCGACGCCGGTGTGCAGGCGGTCGTCTGCAGCAACCACGGTGGCCGGCAGGTCGACGGGGCGATCGGCTCGCTCGACGCGCTGCCCGGGATCGTCGACGCCGCCGGGGACCTGCCGGTGCTGTTCGACAGCGGCGTACGCACCGGCGCCGACGCGTGCAAGGCGCTCGCGCTCGGTGCCGCTGCGGTCCTGCTCGGCCGGCCCTGGGTGCATGGCCTGGGCCTGGCCGGCCAGGCAGGCGTCCACCATGTGCTGCGCTGCTTCCTGGCCGACCTCGACCTGCAGGCTGGGCTGTCGGGGCACGCCTCGACGGCCGAGCTGAACCGGGAGTCGCTGGTACGCGCCTAGGCTCAGGTGACGGTGAACGAGCCCGTCATGTTCTTGTGCGGGTCGCAGCGGTAGGTGTAGCTGCCGGCTGTGAGGGTGACCGTCCAGGTCGTGTCCACGATGTCAGGCACGCTGGTCTTCTGCTCCACCCCGGGACCGGTCAGGTGGAAGTTGTGGATCTTGGACGCGTCCTTGACCTTGATCTGGTACGTACCGGCCTTGAGCGTGGTCACGGCTGCCCCGGAGGAATCTTTGAGGTCGATGGTGAACGCATCGCCCTCGCCGACCACGGCACTCAGCGTTTCACCCGCGGCGGCTGCCGGGGCCGCCGAGGAGGCAGCCGCCGCGGGGGCAGGCGTCGAGGCCGAGTTGGTGCTGCCACAGGCGGCAGTGAGCAGGACGAGCACGACGGGTGCGGCCAGCGCCAGCTGACGCCGGGTGGGGGTGGGGCGGGTGCTCATGGCGTCCTCCAGGACGACGACGTGCCGGGTGGGCTGACGACGGGACGGGCCGGGACGTCAGGCACGTCGACTCCTCCTGTCGCGGCGCGGCGCGCCTTGTAGGACACCGTCCCAGAACGGCAGCCGGCGCGATAGGGACCAGAGGTAGTAGGACCCTGTGAGCGCCAGTTGCTTCCGGGCGACCGCGGCGGCCCTGGGGCGGTCGGACAGGCCCAGCGCATCGGACGGGGCGCCTGTCGCTTATCCCGCCGACATTGTGTGCATCATCTTGAGGATCAAGCACACAATGTCGGCCCCCGGCCGACTCCGCCACGCTCAGCATGCGGAATATCCCCAGACATTTGGTGCTAACTCTTGAAACTAAGCACACAATCTCCGTGAGGGCGGCGGCGGCGGGAAGGCGGCGGCTAGCCCATGCCGGTGGGCACACCTGCGGGGTCGAGGGGGCTCGCGGGGTTGCCTTCGGCGTCCAGCGGCCCGGGCACGCCGCGGAAGCGGTACTGCACCGGCTCCCGACCCGCCTGCAGCAGCCACGCCTGGCCGGTGTCGGGGGAGTCGAAGGCCTGCAGGACGGCGCGTCCCGCAACGTCGGCCGGGATGATCGGCACGCCGCTGGCGTGCAGGTGCTCCTTGATCCCGGTGATGATCCGCGTCTCGGCGAATCCCGGGCAGAACGCGTTGACCCGGATGCGCTCGTGCGCAAGGGCCGGCCCGAGCGCGCGTACGAAGCCCACGACGGCGTGCTTGTTGGCGCCGTACACCGGGTCGAACGACGTCGCCGTCAGCCCGGCCATGGAGGCGGTCGCGACGATCGAGCCACCGCCGCGGCGCCGCAGCGCCGGGATCGCGGCGTGTGCGCCGAACACGACGCCGTCGAGGTTGACGCCCATCGCCCGGCGGTAACGCAGCACGTCGAAGTCGTCCGCGACGCCGCAGCCGGTCGAGATGCCCGCGTTGAGGAACACCAGGTCCAGCCCGCCGTGCACCTGCTCCGCGGCCAGCGTCACCGCCACGACCTGATCGAAGTCCGAGACGTCGCAGGCCAGGAAGTGGCCGCCGACCTCATCGGCGACCGCCTGCCCGCCCGCCTCGTCGATGTCGATGAGCACGACGGCGTCGCCGCGGCGGACCAGCTGACGGGCGACCTCGGCCCCGAAGCCCGATGCCCCACCGGTGATCAGCGCGACCTGACCGCTCACGCTGCGCCCGCAGCCACTCCCGTGCCCTGGACGCCGGCCGAGCCACCGGGCGTGACGCCACTCGGACCGTCGCCGCCCCACAGCCGGTCCACCGTGAGCTGTGCGATCCGCTCGCGGTGCTGGCTGGCGTCGCCGTAGGTGAACTCCAGGCGCTTGGCGCGCTTGAAGGCGAAGTGGGCATCGTGCTCCCACGTGTAGCCGATGCCACCGAGGTACTGGATCATCGCCGCGGTGGCCGCGTTGGCTGCGTCGCCGGCCTTCGCCTTGGCAATGGAGGCGGCGAGCTGCCGGTCGTCGGCGTCGACGTCCTGGGCGTGGGCGGCGTACAGGGCCGCGTGCTCGGCCATCGTCACGGCGATGTGCAGGTCGGCGAGGTCGTGCTTGATCGCCTGGAAGGAGCCGACCGGCTTGCCGAACTGCACGCGGGTCTTGTCGTACTCGACGGTGTCGGTGATCGCCTTGCGGGCGGTGCCGACCAGGTCGTTGGCGGCGAGCACCGCGGCCCGGTCGAGCAGGTCGCGCAGGACATCGTTGCCGCCGGCATCGAGCCGGTCGCCGGGCGCCCCGTCGAGCACGACGGTCTGCAGCCGGGTCGTCCGGTCCAGCACCTCGTGGTCGACCAGCGTGACACCGGCGCCGTTCGGGTCGACGAGGTAGAGGCCGGCCGCGCCGCCCGCGTCGAGCGCCGCGACGACCAGCGTGTCGGCGACCGCGGCGTACTCCACCAGCCCGAGGTCGCCGGACAGCGCGTCATCCCGGACGCTCGCGGCGGGGGCGGTGGCCGACCCGGCGCGGAGCAGAGCAACGGCCCCCTTCACCTCGCCGGCGGCCAGGCGGGGAAGCAGGTCGGCCTGCTGCGTCTTGCTGCCGGCCAGCCGGATCGCCTCCCCGACCAGGATCGTGCCGAGCCACGGCCCGGGCACCGTGCCGGCGCCGAACGCTCTGGCGATGACGGCGGCGTCGAGCAGCCCCAGGCCGATCCCGTCGTACGCCTCGGGGACCAGCACGGCGAGCCAACCCTGCTCCCCGATCGCCTTCCACAGCGCAGCCGGTACGCCGTCGTCGGAGCCGCTGCCGGCAGTCCCGTCGTACAACGCCCGGACCTGCGCCGGGCCGAAGCGGTCGCGCAGGTAGGAGCGGACGGCGTCCTGCAGGGCGCGCTGCTCGTCGTCCAGGGCGAACTCCATGACTGGCAGACCTTCCTAGCGGGGGAGGCCGAGCACGCGCTCGGCGACGATGTTGCGCTGGACCTGCTGTGAGCCACCCCAGATCGTGCATGATCGCGACCACATGGCCAGCGTCGTGAGCTCCGTCAGCGACATGCCGGGCTGCGGGTCCGGCACCTGGAAGCCGGTGCCCAGCACGGCTTCGTAGGTGTCACTGACCCGACGGAACGTCTCCGACCACATGATCTTGGTCATCGAGGCCTCGAAGCCGAGGTCCTTGCCCTTGGATGTCTGGGTGAGGATGTGCCAGGAGTGGTACTTCAGGCACTCCAGCTCCACCAGCGCATTCGCCAGCTGCTGGCGCAGCACCGGGTCATCGGCCGCCTTGACGCGGCCGCCGCGCGCCGTGTCGCGGTCGATCCGGTGGGCAAGGGCGACGACCTGCTGCCATTGCCGGTGGAACTCGGTGTACTGACCGATCGCCGAGCTGCCGCGCTCGAAGCTGAGCAGCAGCATGGCGACCTGCCAGCCGTTGCCCTCGCCGCCGAGCACCTCGTCCGACGGGCAGGTCGCGTCGGTGAAGAACACCTCGCCGAACTCCTCGGCGCCGGTCATCTGCTTCAGGGGCCGGGCCTCGACGCCCGACTGGTGCATGTCGATCATCAGCATCGAGATGCCGGCGTGCTTGCTGCCACCGGAGTCGCCGGTACGGACCATCGCGAAGATCTTGTCGCCGTGCATCGCGTTGGTGGTCCAGATCTTCTGGCCGTTCAGGACGTACTCGTCACCCTGGCGCTCACCCTTCATCTGCAGCGCCGCGAGGTCGGACCCCGCACCGGGCTCGGAGAAGCCTTGGCACCAGATCACCTCGTTGTGCAGCAGCGGCTTGATGATCGAGCGCTTCTGCTCCTCGGTGCCCAGCGCCATGACGGTCGGGGCGAGGAAGGTCAGCCCGAGCGGGTTGACCGTCGTCGGTGCGTTGGCCAGCGCCATCTCACGGTCATAGACCGCCTTCATGGTGGGCGTCCCGCCGCGGCCGCCGTACTCCGTCGGCCACAGGATCCCCGCGAAGCCGGCCTCGGCCTTGCCGGCTTCCCACTCCCGCCTGACCGCGAACCGCTCATCGTCGGTCTTGGCCGCCCAGAAGGCCGGCTCGCGCATCTCCTGCGGCAGGGCGGTCGCCAGCCACGACCGCAGCTCACGACGGAAGTCCTCGTCCTCCGGGCTGTAGCGCAGGTCCACGGGGTCTCCTCGAGCCGATGGTGGGTGTGAAACCGAACGTCGTTCTACTACGAAGGGCACGCCGGTCGCCATCCGGGGGCGCCCCCGCCGGCGCGCAGGACACTGGGAACGGAGGATATTGGGCGCGGTGGAACCCGACCTCGACGGCCTGCTCGCGACCGCGACCGCTCTGGCCCGCTCCGCCGGCGCGCTGGCGCTGTCCATGCGCGCCGGGATCCGGGCCGACACGACCAAGACGAGCCCGACCGATGTGGTGACCGCCGCCGACCGGGCGGTCGAGCGGCTGCTCGTGGAGGGCATCCGGGCCGCCCGCCCCGACGACGGCCTGCTCGGCGAGGAGGGGGCCGGCCGGACCGGCAGCACCGGGCTGCGCTGGGTGGTCGACCCGATCGACGGCACCGTGAACTACCTGTACGGCCTGCCGCAGTGGGCCATCTCGATCGGTGTCGAGGATGAGCGAGGCACCGTCGTGGGGGTCGTCCTCGACCCCTCCAGAAATGAGCTGTTCACGGCCGTACGGGGGCGCGGCAGCGCCCTGAACGGCCAGACCCTCACGTGCAACCGGCTGACCGACCTGTCGCGGGCGCTGGTCGCGACCGGTTTCGGCTACGACGCCCGGCGCCGGTCCGCCCAGGCCGCGATCCTGCCGACGGTCCTGCCGGCCGTCCGCGACCTGCGTCGGATCGGCGCGGGGGCGCTGGACCTGTGCGCGGTCGCCTCCGGACGGGTCGATGCCTACTACGAGCAGGGTCTCTCGCCCTGGGACCTGTCCGCGGGCGGTCTGGTCGCCACCGAGGCGGGGGCGCGGCTCGGCGGCCTGCGCGGCCGGCCGGCCGGCTACCCGATGGTCCTCGCCGCGGCCCCCGGTGTCTGGGACGCCCTGCACGACCTGCTGGTCGCCCACGACGCAGACGCCGACCCGGTCGGCGACTTCCGCAGCCCGGACCCGTTCGACTGGTGATTCGAACGCCGGTGATCGCGGAGGGCGACCCGTGAGGGCCCCGACCCGGACGTCAGGCAGGCTGGCCCGCGTGAGCGAGCCGCGCAAGGACGACGCGCCGGCGGCGACCGCCCTGGTGGGGCTGCGCGACGCCGTCGCTGCCGTGCGAGTCGGTCTCGCGGCTCCGGGCTCGGCGGTGGCGGCGCGGACGGCCAAGGCGGTCGTGGCCCAGGTCGACGACTACCTGCTGCCGCGGCTGCGGCAGATCGACGCGCCTCTGCTGGCGGTCGTCGGTGGCTCCACCGGCGCCGGCAAGTCGACCCTGGTCAACACGCTGCTCGGCGCCGAGGTCTCGCCGGCCGGGGTCCTGCGGCCGACCACCCGCGCGCCGGTGCTGGTGTGCGCCCCGGCCGACCGGCACTGGTTCGAGGGCGACCGGGTGCTCCCGTCGCTGGCCCGGGTCACCGGGGCCGGCACCGACGCGGGCGCCGGCTCGTTGCGGCTGGTCGCCCTGCCGTCCCTGCCAGCCGGACTGGCCCTGCTCGACGCGCCCGACGTCGACAGTGTCGTCACGACCAACCGCGACCTGGCCGGGCAGCTGTTTGCCGCCGCCGACCTGTGGGTCTTCGTGACCACGGCTGCCAGGTACGCCGACGCGGTGCCGTGGGACCTGCTGCGTACCGCGCAGGAGCGCGCGACCGCGCTCGCCGTGGTGCTCGACCGGGTGCCCCCCGAGGCCGTCGAGGAGGTCGGGGAGGATCTGCGGGCGATGCTCGGGAAGGCCGGGCTCGGTAAGGCGACGCTGTTCGTGATCCAGGAGCGGCGGCTCGAGGCGGGCCTGCTGCCGGGCGACCAGGTCGCCCCGGTGCGCCAGTGGCTGCACGGGCTGGCCGGTGACGCCGAGGCCCGGGCGGCCGTCGTACGCCAGACCCTGAGTGGTGCGCTCGACAGCCTCGCCGGTCGGGTCGGTGTACTGGTCGACGCGGTTGCCGCCCAGGACGCTGCGGCCCGCGCGCTCGCCGCGGCGGCGACCTCCGCGTACGCCGCCGCGGGGGCCGACGTCGACGACGGCGTGCGCTCCGGGTCACTGCTGCGCGGCGAGGTACTGGCCCGGTGGCAGGACTTCGTCGGTACCGGCGAGTGGATGCGCAGCCTGGAGTCACGGGTCGGCCGGCTCCGCGACCGGGTGGGCTCGGTCTTCTCCGGCCGGGTGTCTGCGGCTGACGGGGTGGCTGGCGCGCTGGAGTCCAGCGTCGAGTCGCTGCTGCGGGCCGCCGCGGACCGGGCCGCGGAGCGGACCGTGACCACCTGGCGGGCCACCCCGGGCGGCGCGGCGCTGCTCGCCGGCCGTGAGCAGGAGCTCGACCGGTCCTCTGCGGCCTTCGCGGAGGCGGCCGCCCGTGAGGTGCGGGCCTGGCAGGGTCGGGTGCTCGAGCTGGTGCGGGAGCAGGGCCAGGACAAGCGTGCGACCGCTCGCGCGCTGTCCTTCGGCGTCAACGGAGCCGGCCTCGCGGTGATGGTGGCGGTGTTCGCCCAGACCGGCGGCCTGTCCGGGGCGGAGGTCGCGGTCGCCGGCGGGACGAGCGCGGTGAGCCAGAAGGTGCTCGAGGCGGTATTCGGCGACGCCGCGGTCCGTGCGCTGGCGACCCACGCCCGCCAGGATCTGGTGGAGCGCGCCGACCGGCTGCTGGCAGCCGAGCGGCTGCGTTTCACAGCGCTGGTCGATGCCGTCGTGCCTGCGCCGGACACCGCTGCCGGCTTGCGCGTCGCCCTGGCCGGCCTCGCGGTGTCCCGGCGTACGCCGTGAGAGGTCGGGAGGTTGCGCTCGCCGACCGGCTGGCCGGGCTGCGTGCGGCCGTCGCCGCCGCTGACGGCCACCTGCCGGCGCAGGCTGTCGCACCGGCCCGGGCGGTACTGACGAAGGCGGGCGCCCGGACCGCACTCGGCGATGCCACCGTCGTGGCGCTCGCCGGTGCCACCGGCAGCGGCAAGTCCTCGCTGTTCAACCGGCTTGTCGGCGCCGAGGTGTCGCCCCCGGGTGTCCGGCGCCCCACGACCGGCACCCCGCACGCCGCCGTCTGGTCCTCCACCGCCGACCGGGCGGCGCTGCTGGACTGGCTGGGCGCGCCCCGCCGGCACCTGGTGACCAGCCCCTCCCGCACGCTCGACGGGCTGGTGCTGCTCGACCTGCCCGACCACGACTCGACCGCGCTGGACCACCGGCTCGAGGTCGATCGGCTGGTCGAGGTCGTCGACGTGCTGGTGTGGGTCCTGGATCCGCAGAAGTACGCCGACGCGGCGGTCCATGAGCGCTACCTACGGCCGTACGCCACCCACGCGGGCGTCCTGGTCGTCGTGCTGAACCAGGTCGACCGGCTCGAGCCGGCAGCGCGGACGGCCTGCCTGGCCGACCTGCGGGGCCTGCTGGACCGCGCGGGCCTCGCCGACGTACCGCTGCTGGCCGTGTCGGCACGCACGGGGACGGGGATCGCGGAGCTGCGCATCGAGCTCGAACGGCGGGTCGCCGCCAGGCGGGCGGCGAGCGACCGGCTGGCTGCCGACGCCCGACGTGTCGCCAAGGCGCTGGCCCGCGACTGCGGCGCCGGGCGGGAGATCGGGCAACGCGACGAGCGCTCCCTCATCGACGCGCTCGCCGAGGCGGCCGGCGTACCGACCGTCATCGCGGCTGTCGAAGGCTCGGTCCGCCGGGCCGGCCGCGCCGCTACCGGCTGGCCGCCGGTGCGCTGGACGGCGGGGCTGCGGGCAGATCCGCTGCGCCGCCTGCACCTCACCGGCGCGCCGCGGGAGCGCGGCCGGACCTCGCTCGCGGCTGCGTCCGGCGCGTCGACAGC
>JAYVYM010000182.1:0-9284 GCA_043784245.1 Frankiales bacterium | reverse complement strand
CCGGGCGGGGCGCTGGGGTACCCCGCTGCAGCTCGGCGGTGGCGACCCGGTCGGCCTGGGCATGGTCGGGCGCCGGATCGGGGGGGCCGCGCTCGGCGTCGCGGTGCTCGTCCCCGCGCTGATCCCCGGCCTTGACGCGCGGCTGCTCAGCGGTGGCGACGGGGGCTCCGGTGCCGGCAACGGCTCGCGCAGCATCACGACGTACAACCCGATCACCCGGCTGCGCGGCCAGCTCAACCTTCCCGACCCGGTTCCGGTGCTGAGCTACACCACCGACGACCCGGAGCCCGACTACCTGCGGATGACAACGCTCGGCGTGTACGACGGGGCCGGCTGGCGGCAGGAGGTGCTGCACGGCAACCTGCGCGACAACGGGGTGGGCAGCCCGGTGCCCACCCCCGTCGGCCGGTCCAGCGCCGCCCGTACCCGCCAGGTGAACGCCTCGGTCACCATCGACACCCTGGACGCGCCCTGGCTGCCGGCCCCCGCGACTCCCAGGATCGTCGGCGTGGCGGGCCCGTGGATGTGGGACCCGGGCAGCGAGAGCGTGTTCACCACCCGCTCCAACACCGGCTCGGTCGGCACGTACACCGTCCGCGCCTCACGGGTGCTGCCGGACCCGGCGCTGCTGACGTCCGGGGCGTCGACCGTGCCCGGGGCGATCGCCGCGTACGCCACGGCTGTGCCAGCGACCGAGAAGGTGAAGGCGCTCACTGCACAGGTCACCCGCGGCCAGAGCACCGCCTACGGCCGGGCCAGTGCGCTGCAGACCTTCTTCCGCAACCCCGCCAACAACTTCAGATACTCCACGGACACCACGACCGGTGGCTCCCCCGACGCCCTGCAGGACTTCCTGACCCAGCGCAGGGGCTTCTGCGAGCAGTACGCCTCCGCGATGGCCGCGATGCTGCGGCTGGCCGGCGTGCCTTCCCGGGTGGCCGTCGGGTTCACCCCGGGCACCAGGCAGGGCGGCGGCAGCTACCTGGTGACGACCAGCAATGCGCACGCCTGGCCGGAGGCGTGGTTCGACGGCGCCGGCTGGGTGCGCTTCGAACCGACCCCGTCGCAGGGCGGGATCACTCCGCCGGCGTACGGGTCCGGGCCGGTCGGGCAGCAGTCGCCCGCCACGACCGGGCCCGCCCTGGCTTCGCAGGACGGCGCCGTCGACCCGAACGAGACCCCCGCCCAGCGGGCGGACCGGCTGCGGGGCGAGCGCGGGGCGCGGGCCGGGTCCGGCCCTTCCGCTGCCGCGACGGCGCGGCGCTCCGGGGCCAACGGCGGACCGCCCTGGCTCCCGATCGGCCTCGGGGTAGGCCTGCTGGCCGCGGCCGCACCGTCGCTGCTGCACGCCGCCCGCCGCCGGCGTCGGTGGCACCACCCCGGGGCGGCCGTTGCGTGGGCGCAGCTGCGCGACGACGCGACCGACACCGGGCACGACTGGCGGCCCGCCGAGAGCCCGCGCACCGCGGGGGCCCGGCTGGTCCTCGAGACCGGCTTGACCGGCGCCGCGGCCGCAGCGGTCGCGCGGCTGACGACGGCAGTCGAACGGGCCAGGTACGCCCCGGCCGCGAGCGGGGGTCTGACCGGCACGGCTGCCGACGCGCTGCTCGCCGACAGCCGGGAGGTGCGCCACGCGCTGCGCCGCGCCGCCGCCCCCCGGCAGCGGATCCGTGCGCTGCTGCTCCCGGCGTCGACCTTGCGCTGGGCGAGCTCAGCGGCCGGCAGCCGCACCGCCGACCTGCTGGACGCCGTCGATGCGCTGGTCAGCCACGTCGGCCGACGGCTGCGCCGGCGACCGGCGTAGTGCGGCTCGACCTGTCCTTCACCGTGGGTAGCGTCCAGCCGTGATCTCGACCCGCGCGCTGACCAAGCGGTACGGACCGGTGACTGCGCTGGAGGACCTCAGCGTGGACGTCGAGCCCGGTGTCGTCGGCCTGGTCGGGAGCAACGGCGCCGGCAAGTCGACGCTCATCAAGATCCTGCTCGGGCTGCTGCCCCCGACGTCCGGCTCGGTGCAGGTCCTCGACCTCGACGCGGCGACGGACGGGGCGGCGATCCGCGCCCGGGTCGGCTACATGCCCGAGCATGACTGCCTGCCGGCCGACGTGTCGGCGACCGAGTTCGTCGTGCACATGGCCCGGATGTCGGGGCTGCCGGCGACTGCTGCGCGGGAGCGCACCGCGGATGTCCTGCGGCATGCCGGCCTGTACGAGGAGCGCTACCGGCTGATCGGCGGCTACTCCACCGGTATGCGGCAGCGGGTCAAGCTCGCGCAGGCGCTGGTGCACGACCCGGCGCTGGTGCTGCTCGACGAGCCGACGAACGGGCTCGACCCGGCGGGCCGCGACGAGATGCTCGCCCTGGTCCGCCGGATCGGCACGGACTTCGGGATCTCGGTGCTGGTCACCTCGCACCTGCTCGGTGAGCTCGAGCGGGTCTGCGACACCGTCGTGGTCCTCGACGCCGGCCGGCTGCTGCGCTCGTCCTCCACGGCCGACGCCACGGCCCAGCGCGCGGTGCTGGCGGTGGAGGTCGACGCGGACCCCGCCGAGCTGGCCGCGGCGCTGCGCGCGGCGGGCCTGTCCGTAGGCGGCGACCGCACGCTGGAGATCGCGCTGGTCGACGACCTCGCGTACGACGTCGTGCGCGACGCGGTGGCGGATCTCGGCCTCGGCCTGCTGCGGATGGAGCGCCGCCGGCACTCGATCTCCGAGCTGTTCCGGCCGGCCGATCAGGAGCCCGGTGTCCACGCCTGAGTCCGCCGGGATCATCTACGACATCGGCTTTCGGCACTACGACGGCCCGAGGCTCGGCCGCCGGCAGGTCGTGCGCGCGCTGTTCGTGGAGAGCGCCCGCGGCGCGTACGGCATCGGCCGGTCCACCCGCTCCAAGATCATGCCGATGCTGCTGCTGGTGGCGGTCAGCCTGCCGGCGTTGATCTCGGTGGTCATCCTGAACGTCACGCACGGCAGCACCCTGCCGATCGGCTACTCCGCGTACGCGCTGGTGGTCGTCCCCCTGCTCTCGCTCTACGTCGCCGGCCAGGCACCGGCGCTGGTCTCGCGCGACCTGCGCTTCCGGGTGGTGTCGCTGTACTTCTCGCGGCCGCTGCGCCGGGTCGACTATGTACGCGCCAAGTTCGCCGCCCTGACCGTGGCGCTGCTGGTCATCACCATCCTGCCGGTGCTCGTGCTGTACGCGGGCGCTCTGCTCGCGAAGCTGCCGTTCTGGGCGCAGACCCGCGAGGCCGGGGTGGCGCTGCTGGGCTGCGCGCTGCTGTCGGTGCTGCTCGCCGGGCTGGCGCTGGTCGTCGCTGCCGTGACCCCGCGCCGCGGGCTCGGGGTTGCCGCGGTGATCACGCTGCTGGTGATGCTGTCGGCCGTCCAGGGCACGCTGAATGCGCTCGGGCAGCAGCAGGGCCAGCCCGAGCTGTCGGGCTGGTCCGGTCTGCTGACGCCGTTCACGCTGGTCAGCGGGCTGCAGCGGTGGGCCTTCGACGCACCCGTGCCGACCTCCCCGGACCCGCCGGGCAGCCTCGGCGGTCCGGTTTACCTGGTTGCCGCCGTCGGCCTGGCCGCGGCCTGCTACGGCCTGCTGGTGCTGCGCTACCGCCGGGTGTCGGTGTCGTGACGGTGACCTCGTGACGGTGATCGAGCTGGCGGCGGTGTCGCGGTGGTTCGGCAACGTGGTCGCCGTCAACGACGTGACGATGCGGATCGGCCCCGGCGTCAGCGGCCTGCTCGGGCCCAACGGCGCCGGGAAGTCCACCCTGCTCAACATGATCGGCGGTTTCCTCGGGCCCTCCACCGGCACCGTGACCCTGGACGGCCGACCGACCTGGCGCGACGAGTCGATCTACCGCGTGGTCGGGCTGGTCCCGGAGCGCGAGGGGATGTACGAGTCGCTGACCGGCGGTGAGCTGGTACTGGCCAATGCCCGCCTGCACCGGCTGCCCGACCCGGCAGACGCGTCGCGACGCGCGATCGAGGCCGTCCAGATGGCGCCGGCCGCCAACCGGGCCATCTCGACGTACTCCAAAGGCATGAAGCAGCGCATCAAGATGGCGACGGCGCTGGTGCACGAGCCGGCGGTCCTGCTGCTCGACGAGCCGTTCAACGGGATGGACCCACGCCAGCGCCTGCAGCTGATGGAGCTGCTGCACGCACTCGGCGAGCAGGGCCGCACCGTGCTGTTCAGCTCCCACGTGCTGGAGGAGGTCGAGCAGATCGCCGGCAGCATCGAGGTGCTGGTCGCCGGCCGGCACGCCGCCTCCGGCGACTTCCGCGAGATCCGGCGGCTGATGACCGAGCGGCCGCACCAGTACGTCGTGCGCTCCAGCGACGACCGCGCGCTCGCCGCTGCCGTCATCGCCGGTGGGTCGGCCTTCGGGGTGGAGCTGCGCGCCGACCCGGGCGGGGCCGGCGGGGCGCTGCACGTGCAGGCCGCCGACGTGGGGCGCTTCTCCCATGCGCTGCCGGCGCTGGCCGCTGAGCACGGCGTGCGGCTGTTCGAGGTCACGCCGGCCGACGAGTCGCTGGAGAGCGTGTTCGCCTACCTGGTGGGGCGCTGACGTGCAGCCGACAGTGGTGATCGCCCGGCTGACGGTCAGCGGCCTGCTGGGCCGCCGCCGGGCAGCTGTGCTGATGCTGCTGCCGCTGGTGCTGCTGGTCCTCGCCGGGGTCTTCCGGGCCGCGGCCGGCCCCGACCTGCGTACCGCCGTCGCGCTGCTCGGGGGCCTGGCGCTCGGGGCCGTCGTACCGCTGGTCTGCGTCGTGGTGGGCACCGGCGTGATCGGCCCGGAGATCGAGGACGGCTCCATCCTGTACCTGCTCGCCAAGCCGCTGTCACGCGCCTCGATCGTGCTCAGCAAGCTCGCGGTGGCCGTCGCGGTGGCCTGGGCGCTGCTCGTACCGGCCGTACTGGTCGCCGGTCTTGTGCTGGTGGGCTCCTCCGAGCGACTCGCCGTGGCGTACGCCGTCGCCGCCGCGCTCGCGGCGACCGCCTACTGCGCGCTGTTCCTGCTGCTGGCGGTCGTGACCCGCAATGCTGTGGTGATCGGCCTGCTGTACGCCTTGATCTGGGAGACCACGATCGCCGGCGTGGTGCCCGGCGCCCGAGCCCTGAGCGTGCGTCAGTGGGCGCTGTCGCTCGCCGAGGCCGTCGTCGGCAGTGCCGCCACCGGACTTGGCGTCCACAGCGACGTGGCGCCGGGTGCGGGTCTGGTTCTGTTGCTGACGGTCACCGTCGCGGCAACGGCGTACGCAGTCTCGCGGCTGCGCACGCTGCGACTCGGCGGCGACGACTGATAGCCGGGTAAAACTGAGGGCCGCGGCGTGGGACTCCTGCGTCGGTCGCCACAGCCGAGCGTGCGCTAGCGCTCGCCCCGCTCGCCACCCCGCTCGTCCCAGCGGCGGTTCCAGCGGGCCTCGAGCCGGCCTCGCAGGCCACCCGGCGCTGCCGGCCGGTCGCTGGTGCCGCGGGTGCGGCCTGGCCGGGACGCCCGGCCGGGCCGGTTGGACCGGTCCGCACCTGCGACGCGGACCGACGCGGCCGTGGGGGCGCTGCCGAGTCGCTTCCAGGCCGCCAGCGCGAGCAGCAGGGCAACAAACATCACGGCGAAGCCGGCCACGCCGACGACGAAGCTGTTGGTGGGGACTCCCAGGACGAGCAGCACGAAGCCGACGGCGAACACGATCGCGGCGCGGCGCAGCCGTCTTCGCATGTGCGTGCGCAGGTCGGTCGTACGCACGGTGGAAGCGAACTTCGGGTCCTCGGCGTACAGGGCCCGCTCGATCTGGTCGAGCAGTCTCTGCTCGTGCTCAGAGAGCGGCACGGCGCTCCCTCCGGAGGTGTCCACCACCACTGACATGCAGCCGGGCGGGCCTGGTGCGGACTCGCCTGCTCAAAAGGATACGAGGGTCGGCGCGCTACGTCACGACGAGTCTGCAACACGGTCGTCACGGGCCACTTCGGACGGGCGACGGCGCCGGCCGGCGACCGGTGGCGGCGCGGTGGCCGGCAGCTCCCCGCCTGGCTGGACGAGGGCTGCCGGGCGTACCGCGCCGGCCCCGAAGCGTCGTGCCGCCCGGTCGACGGCCTGCTCAGCCTCCCGCCATCCCGAGTCGCGCTCACCGAGCAGCAGCTGGTGCGGCTGGCTCGCCGCCGGCATGACGCCTTCCACGCGTACTCCCACCAGGCGCAGCCTGGCCCGCTCCAGACCGAGCGCCTGGTAGAGCGAGAGCGCCGTGTCGTAAACCGTGCGGCCCACATCGGTGGCCTCCGGCAGCGTCCGGGCTCGCGTCAGGGTCGTGAAGTCGGCAAAACGCACCTTGATCGAGACGGTGCGCCCCACCTGATCGGTCGCGCGCAGCCGTGCGGCGGTGCGTTCGGACAGCCGGAGCAGCTCGCGGGCGATCACCACCGGGTCATCGATGTCGACCGGGAACGTCTCCTCGGCCCCGATGCTCTTGTCCGGCTCGACGGGGACGACCACGCGCGCGTCGCGCCCCCACGACAACGCGGACAGGTGCGCGCCGGTCGCCGCCCCGAGCGCCCGCTGGAGTGTCCCGAGCGGAGTGTGAGCGATATCACCCACGGTGTGCAGCCCCAGCCGGACCAGCTGCTCCTCGGTCTTCTCCCCCACCCCCCACAGAGCCGCGACAGGCAGCGGGTGCAGGAACGACACGACGGCGTCGGCGGGCACGACCAGGAGGCCGTCGGGCTTGCAACGGGCGGAGGCAAGCTTGGCCACGAACTTCGTGCTGGCCACCCCGACCGAGCAGGTGATGCCCTGCTCGTCCTGCACGGTCGCCCGCACCCACTCCCCCACCATGCGGGCGCCACCGAGGCGCCGGGCGGCGCCGGCGACCCCGAGGAACGCCTCGTCGAGGGAGAGCGGCTCGACCAGTGGCGTCACCGAGCGGAAGACCTCCATCACCCCGGCGGAGACCTCGGCGTACGCCTGGTGGTCGGGCTTGATCACCACAGCCTCGGGGCACAGCCGGCGAGCCCGCATCATCGGCATGGCGCTCGCGACGCCGTGGGCACGGGCCTCGTACGTCGCGGACAGCACGACGCCGCGGGACCCGCCGCCACCCACGATCACCGGTAGGCCGCGCAGCTCCGGCCGGCTGCGCAGCTCGACGCTGGCATAGAAGGCGTCCATGTCGACGTGCAGCACGGTGCAGCCCGTGTCGTCACCGGGCGGGCCGGTGGGCGGCCCGACCGGCGCGACCCGGCCACGGCTCATCAGCGCTTCCCCGGCATGCGGCGGCTACGGGCGGATGGCCAGCACGTGCAGCTGAGTGGCGAGGTCGCGGAACGGCGGGCGGGACGACAGCGCGCGCTCCAGCGCGAGCAGGGCGGCGTGCGCACCCGGCTCGAGCTCGAGGGCGGCGCTGGAGATGAGGTCGGCCACGACGCGTACGCCGTGTACCTGCTCGACGCGCAGCCCGGCCGCGGCGACCAGGGTCTGCACGGCATCGGGGGTGTAGCGACGGACCGCACCGTCGGCCGGGCCCCAGCGCCCCGCCGGGTCGGTGAGGGCGTGCGCAGCCTCGTCGGGGCGACCGGCGAGCGCGCGCGCGAGGACCGCGGCGGCGCAGCCGGCGACCAGCAGGCTGAGCCGGCCGCCGGGACGCAGCACGGCGACGACGGCCGCGAGGGCCTGCGCGGGGTCGTCGACGACCTCGAGCACGCTGTGACACAGCACCAGGTCGGCGCTGGCGTCGGCCCGCAGGTCTGGCAGGTCGGTGAGATCGCCCTGGACTGCGGTGACCCGGGCCTGCAGACCGCGTTCGGCGGTGCGCCGCGACAGAGCGGCCAGCGAGTCGGGGCTGGGGTCAAGGACCATGACCCGGTGGCCGGCCTCGGCGAGCGGGACGGCAAACCCGCCGGTGCCGCCGCCGGCGTCGACGACGTCCAGCCCGCGCCCGTCCGGGTCGGCCTCGGCCAGCACCGCGGACAGCACCTCCCACACCACGGCCGTCCGCGCGGACCCGGCCAGACCGGCCGCCCGCGCGGGCGAGCCGCCGGGGCGGGAGGTGTCGGGCACGGGTCTCCTGTCGTCGCCCGGCACGGGGCCGCGCGGGGTGGGGCCGGCCGCTCAACGGGGGCCGGGAGCGGCTCCGCTGGCAGGTCGCGGGGTGCCGAGCCTAGAGGCGCACCGGGTCGCGGGGACAGGGTCCACGTCGTGCGGGACATGCCGGTCGGGTCCCTCATCCGCCCGAGCTTCCCTGGCTGGAGTGCCACAGCTTGCGCGGCGCGTTCGGTGTTGCCGGGCCGCGTGAGGTGCCGGAGCCGTCGCCGGCCGGCTTGACGTCGGCGTACGGCGAGGCCCGGAAGCCGGTGGCGTAGACGTGCACCGCGCCGCCGACACCCGAGTGCCCGGCGCCACCGCCGACCAGCGGCGGGCTGGTCATCACCGGGCGGCTGGAGCGGCTGGCCGCTGCGCCCTGCACCGCGGCCTCACTGACCCAGGCCGGCGCGTCCATGACGGCGAACACCGCGGCCATGCCGCCGGCGAGCCAGGCCTGGTGCAGCGCAGGCAGCTCCCAGCAGCCCAGCGCCTGCATCGACACCCCGCGGGGGCCGGTGCGGCGAACGACCCCGCGCACGACCAGCAGCCAGGAGTGGAAGACCGTCGTGGCGTAGCCGACCTGGGCGTCCTCGAAGAACGTGGCGTCGACCGGCCCGGTGGAGTCGTCGAGGGTCACGAAGATCACCCGTCGGCCGGACCGGATCGGTGGGGTCTGGGTCGCGACCTTGACGCCGGCGACCAGGACCTCCTGCCGGCTGCGGCAGCCGAGCAGGTCCCGGGAGTGGGTCGTGCCGAGCTCGGCGAGGAACCCCGCGTAGGAGTCCATGACGTGGGCGCTGACGTCCAGGCCGAGCACGTCGAGCTCGGCGCGTACCCGCTCGGCTCGGGTCATCTCCGGCAGCCCGCTCGCGGCGGTCTGCTCCGGGGCGTCGCCCAGGTCGAGGGCGAGCTGCACGTCGACGGGCGGCGGGGCGGCCGGGGCCTGCGACTGCCGGGCCCGCCGGCCACGGACGTCATCGAGCGCCAGCAGCTCACCCTGCTGCTCAGCTGGCCGCGGTGCACGGCGACCCCGGGAGACCTTGCGCTGCGCGGCAGCGGTCGAACGGCTCCAGCGATCCAGTTCGGTGACCTGCAGCAGCAGGTCGCGCCGGGTCACCTGGCCGCGGCGCCGCCCCGGGACCGTCGAGCCCAGGCCGTACAGGCTGTCGAAGGCGCCCGCGACGACCAGCCGCTCCACGACCGGCCG
>JAYVYM010000181.1:0-4557 GCA_043784245.1 Frankiales bacterium | reverse complement strand
TACGCCGGTGAAGTCCCGGTCGAGCGGGTCCAGGAAGGCGGCCGCGTCCTCCCGCACTGTGAGCGGGTCGGCCGGGTGCGCGCCCGCGGTCGCCCCGAGCAGCAGCGCGGCGTCGGCGGCGCAGCGCCCCATCGGGCCGACCACCGACAGGTCGAACCACGCGTCGGCAGCCGGCAGGTTCGGCACCCGCCCGGGGGTGGGCCGCAGCCCGAACACGTTGCAGAAGCTCGCTGGGTTGCGCAGCGAACCGCCCATGTCGCTGCCGTCGGCGAGCGCGGCCATCCCGGTCGCGAGCGCCACGGCCGCGCCGCCGCTGCTGCCGCCCGGGGTCAGCGCCGGGTCGTAGGGGTTGCGGGTCGGGCCGAACAGCGCGTTGGTGGTCTGCGACCCCGCGCCGAGCTCCGGCACGTTGGTCTTGCCGATCCGGACGCCACCGGCCGCACGCACCCGCGCGGCCAGCACCGCGTCCTCGGTCGGCACGACCCCGGCCAGCAGCGTCGAGCCCCACGTCGTACGCAGACCGGCCGTCGGCAGCAGGTCCTTGTGCGCGATCGGCAGGCCGTGCAGCGGGCCGGCCGGGCCGGTACGGACCAGCTGCTCGTCCAGCTCGGCGGCCCTTCTCCGGGCGCGGTCGTCGTCGCGCGTGACGACCGCGTTGAGCAGCGGGTCGACGGCGTCGCAGCGGGCCAGGCACGCCTCGAGCAGCTCGCGAGCCGACAGCTCCCGGTGGCGAAGCCGGCGGGCGAGCTCGACGGCGGGCAGCAGGCAGACGTCCACGCCGCTGAGCGTACGGAGGGCGCGTCGTACCGTGCCGCCATGCCGCCTGCCTGGTCTGCGCACCTGCCCGCCGGCACCGGGGCGCTCGACCTGCTCGCCGACCGGAGCCTGCCGGGCAGCTGGACGCGCCGCTGGGCCGCCGACCCGCACCGCCCGGTGCTGTGGGAGGACGGCGCCGGCTGGACCAGCGCCGCACAGCTGGAGGAGCGCACCCGCACCGTCGCCGGCCGGTACGCCGCGGCCGGCCTGCTGCGCGGCGACCGGCTGGTGCTGTCGGCCGCAGCCTCGGTCGACCTCGTGGTCGCGCACGTCGCCGCGCTGCGCCTCGGGCTGATCGTCGTACCGGTCAACGGGGCGTACGGCGAACGCGAGGTGTCGGGCATAGTCGCCGACTGCCGGCCGGCCGCCGCAGTGGTCGACGACGCTGCCCGCGGGGGCTGGATCGCGGCTGCGGCGGGGCCCGTCGTCGTGACCGGGCCGGACGTCGCCCTCCCGGACGGGCGCGACGCAGTGCTGGACGACCTCTCGCCGGACGACCCCGGCCTGCTGGTCTACACGTCCGGAACGACCGGGCCGCCGAAGGGCGCGCTGCTCAGCCACGGCAACCTGCTGGCCAGCGCGGAGGCCGTCCGGCTCGCCTGGCGCTGGATGCCCGAGGACCGGCTGGTGCTCGCGCTGCCGCTGTTCCATGTCCACGGCCTCGGCGTCGGGCTGCACGGCACGCTGACCGCCGGCGCGTCACTGGTCCTGCGGCCGCGCTTCGACGCCGCCGACGTCCTCGATGCCGCGGCCCGGCACGCCGCGACGCTGTGGTTCGGCGTACCGACGATGTACGCCCGGCTCGCCGAGACCTCCCGGTTGGGCGAGCTGGGCCGCCTGCGGCTGTGCGTGTCGGGCAGCGCGCCGCTGCCGGTCGAGCTGTTCGCCGCCGTCGCCTCCCGCGGCGGGCAGCGGATCGTCGAGCGCTACGGGATGACGGAGACGCTGATGAACGCCTCCAACCCGTACGACGGCGAGCGCCGTCCCGGCACGGTCGGGCTGCCGCTGCCCGGCGTCGAGATCCGGCTCGCCGAGGGCACCGACGAGGTGCTGCTGCGCGGGCCGAACGTGCTGCGCTCCTACTGGGGGCAGCCTCCCTTGCCGGAGCAGGGCTGGTTCGCCAGCGGCGACGTCGGGCGCTTCGACGACGGCTACCTGAGCATCGTCGGGCGGCTCAAGGAGCTGATCATCAGCGGCGGCTTCAACGTCTACCCGCGCGAGGTGGAGGACGTCCTGCGCGGCCATCCGGGGGTCCTCGACGTGGCTGTCGTCGGGCTACCCGATGCCCATTGGGGCGAGCAGGTCACAGCCTTCGTCGAGGGGGCCGGCGTCAGCGAGGCGGCGCTGCTGGCGCTCGCGGCCGAGCAGCTCGCGCCGTACAAGCGGCCCAAGCGGATCGTGTTCGTCGACGCGCTGCCGCGCAACGCGCTCGGCAAGGTCACCAAGCAGGCGCTGCGCGATCGGTGACCCGGTCGGACGTGTCGTGCCCGTCGCGGGCGTGCCCACTAAGGTCGGGCGCATGACCGCGCCGACCCGGATCACCGTCGCGGGGGAGCGGCCCTACGACGTGGTGGTGGGGGAGGGGCTGCTCGGTGAGCTCGCCCCCGCGCTGGCCGGCGCGCAGCGGGTCGCGGTCGTGCACCCGGCCGCGCTGCTCGTGACAGCAGAGGCGGTGCGCGTGGACCTGCTGGCGCAGGGCTTCGAGGCCATCGCCATCGAGGTGCCGGATGGCGAGACGAGCAAGGACCTCAAGGTCGCGGCCTACCTCTGGGACGTCCTCGGTCAGGTCGGGTTCACCCGCAGCGACGCCGTCGTCGCGGTCGGCGGCGGCGCCACCACCGACCTCGCGGGCTTCGTGGCGGCGACCTGGCTGCGGGGCGTGCGCGTCGTGCACCTGCCGACCACGCTGCTGGCGATGGTGGACGCGGCGGTCGGCGGCAAGACGGGGGTCAACACCTCCGCGGGCAAGAACCTGGTCGGGGCGTTCCACCCACCGGCCGCCGTCCTGTGCGACCTGACCGCGCTGTCCACCGTCCCGCGGCACGACTACGTCGCCGGGCTCGCCGAGGTCGTCAAGGTCGGCTTCACCCACGACCCGCGGATCCTGGAGCTGGTCGAGGCCGACCCGGCGGGCGCCCAGCGACCGGACGGCCCGCACACCCGGGAGCTGATCGAGCGGGCCGTCACCGTCAAGGCCCGCGTGGTCGGCGACGACCTCACCGAGCAGGGCGCCCGGGAGCAGCTCAACTACGGCCACACCCTCGGGCACGCGATCGAGAAGGTCGAGGACTACCGCTGGCGGCACGGCGCGGCGGTCTCCGTCGGGCTGGTCTTCGCCGCCGAGCTCGGCCGGCTCGCCGGGCGGCTCGACGACGCGACCGCCGACCGGCACCGCGCCGTACTGACCGCGGTCGGGCTGCCCACCTCGTACGCCGGCGAATGGTCCCGGCTGCACGCCGCGATGCGGGTCGACAAGAAGTCGCGCGGCAGCCGGCTGCGGTTCGTCGTGCTCGACGGGCTCGCGAAAGTCCGGATGCTGGAGGACCCCGACCCGTCGCTGCTGGTCGCGGCGTACGAGGAGGTCCGGCGCGACCGCGACCCCGGCCTGGTGCACCTGTGAGGATCCTGGTCCTGAACGGCCCCAACCTCGGCCGCCTCGGCAGCCGCGAGCCCGAGGTCTACGGCACCACGACGTACGCCGAGCTGGTCGCGATCTGCCTGGCGACCGAGCCCGCGGCCGACGTCCGGCAGACCGACGACGAGGCCACCATGCTGGGCTGGCTGCACGAGGCCGCCGACGCGCGCACCCCGGTGGTGATCAACCCGGGCGCCTGGTCGCACTACTCGTACGCACTGCGCGATGCCGTCAGCCAGGTTGCGAGCGTCGTCGAGGTGCACCTGAGCCAAACGGCGGCCCGCGAGCAGTTCCGCCACCACAGCGTGATCAGCCCGGTCGTCCGCGGCACGATCACCGGGCTCGGGGTCGAGGGCTACCGGGCGGCGCTGCGCTACCTCGCGGCGTCCTGAGGGCGCCGCGGCCCGCCGGTAGGCTTCCGGACCATGGCCTCCACGAACGAGCTGAAGAACGGCATGGTGCTCCGGCTGGACAACGGGCTGTGGGCGGTCAACGAGTTCCAGCACGTCAAGCCCGGCAAGGGTGGCGCGTTCGTGCGCACGACGCTGAAGAACGTCGTCACCGGCAAGGTCGTCGACAAGACGTTCAACGCCGGGACCAAGGTCGATGTGGCGACCGTCGACAAGCGCGACATGACCTACCTGTACCGCGAGGGCACCGACTTCGTGTTCATGGACAAGAGCACGTTCGACCAGCTGTACGTCCCCGAGCAGACGGTCGGCACCGCCGCCGGCTACATGCTGGAAAACACCGACGCGATGATCGCGGTGCACGAGGACGAGGCGCTGTACGTCGAGCTGCCGGCCTCGGTCGAGCTGCTCGTGCAGCACACCGACCCGGGCCTGCAGGGCGACCGGTCGACCGGCGGCACGAAACCGGCGGTGCTCGAGACCGGCGCCGAGATTCAGGTGCCGCTGTTCCTCACCACCGGCGAGAAGATCAAGGTGGACACCCGCGACGGGCGCTACCTCGGTCGCATCAACGACAGGTAGCGGCGCAGTAGTGGGGGCTCGCAGCAAGGCGCGCAAACGCGCCCTGGACGTGTTGTACGAAGCCGGCCAGCGCGACCAGGAGCCGCTCGAGACGTTGCGCGCGCGGCTGGCGCT
>JAYVYM010000180.1:0-4721 GCA_043784245.1 Frankiales bacterium | reverse complement strand
CCCCCCGCCCCCCTGTCGCAAGGACCTTCGTGCCCCAGAGCACCGCACCCCTGACCAACCAGCCCGCCGCAGGTTTCGGCGAGCTCGGCGTACCTGAGGCGCTTGTCCGGGCACTGGACGAGCAGGGCCTGACGTCGCCGTTCCCGATCCAGACGGCGACCCTGCCCGACACGCTCGCCGGGCGCGACGTGCTCGGCCGCGGGCGCACCGGCAGTGGCAAGACGCTGGCCTTCGGTCTGCCGCTGGTCGCCCGCCTGACCGGCGGCGCACGGCGGCCCCGGCAGGCGCGCGCACTGGTCCTGGTGCCGACCCGCGAGCTGGCTAACCAGGTGCACGCGGTGGTCGCTCCGCTCGCCCGCGTCGCCGGGCTGACCAGCACCGTGATGTTCGGCGGGGTAGGTCAGAACCCGCAGGTGCGCGCTGCCGCGCCCGGCGTCGACATCCTGATCGCCTGCCCGGGCCGCCTGGAAGACCTGATCGGGCAGGGTTACGTCGACCTGTCCGGTGTCGAGATCACCGTGCTCGACGAGGCCGACCACATGGCCGACCTGGGCTTCCTGCCCGGCGTCAAGCGGCTGCTGGACCGCACGCCTGCCAAGGGCCAGCGGATGCTGTTCTCGGCCACCCTCGACAACGGTGTCGACGTGCTCGTCAAGCGCTACCTGCACGAGCCGACGACGCACTCGGTGGACCCTGCGATCGCGCCGGTGTCGACCATGACGCACCACGTGTTCGCGGTCAGCGCCGTCGACAAGGCCGCCGTCGTCCGTGAGCTCGCCAGCGGACAGGACCGCAGCCTGCTGTTCATGCGTACCAAGCACACCGCCAAGAAGCTGGCCAAGCAGCTCACCGCGGCCGGCGTGCCGGCCGTCGAGCTGCACGGCAACCTGAGTCAGAACGCCCGTGAGCGCAACCTCGCGGCCTTCACCGACGGCAGCACCAGGGTGCTGGTCGCCACCGACATCGCCGCCCGCGGCATCCATGTCGACGACGTCGCGCTCGTCGTACACGTCGACCCGCCGACCGAGCACAAGGCGTATCTGCACAGGTCGGGCCGGACAGCGCGGGCCGGCGCCGGCGGGACCGTCGTGACCCTGGCCACGCCCGACCAGACCGCGGAGGTACGCACGCTGGCCAAGCAGGCCGGCATCCGGCCGCTGACGGTGAGCGTGCGGCCCGGCGACAGCACCATCACCGACCTCACCGGGCCGGCGGCGCAGTACGTCGAGCCCGTGCCGGTGGTCGAGCCTGCACCGCAGGCGCGTGCGGCCCGTCCCGCGCAGGGCCGCCGTACCGCGAGGTCGGCGTCGGGTTCGGGGTCAGCGTCGGGGTCGGGGTCGGGGTCAGCGTCGGGGTCTGCCAAGCCGGCACGGGCGCGCACCGGTGGCGTGAAGGCCGGCCCGGCCCGCACCCGCGCCGAGCTCGCCGCGCGGGCCGGTCAGGCGCAGCCCGCCCGCCGCAGCCGCTAGTCGCACATGCTCACGCGTCCCGCCCGCCGGTCAGGACCAGCCGGTCCGCTGCTGCTGGCCGCGACGTACGTGCTGCTCGGGGTGGCGCTCGTCGGGTACGTGGTCGCCATGCTGGTGTTGGCGTTCCTCGCCGTACTGGTCGCGACGCTGCGGTTGGTCGGCGCCCCGGTGCTCGCGCGGCTGCCCGGACGCCGTCCGCGGGCACGTAGCGTGGGAGGGTGACCAGCACCGCCGAGCAGGCCCCGGCCGCGGGTACCGCCGTAGCCGAAGCCGCCCGCCGGCGCACGTTCGCCGTCATCAGCCACCCCGATGCCGGCAAGAGCACGCTGACCGAGGCGCTCGCGTTGCACGCCCGGGTGATCCAGGAGGCCGGCGCGATCCACGGCAAGGCGGGGCGCAAGAGCACCGTGTCGGACTGGATGGACATGGAGAAGGCTCGCGGGATCTCGATCAGCTCGGCGGCGCTGCAGTTCGGCTACGGCGACACGGTCGTCAACCTGGTCGACACCCCCGGCCACGCCGACTTCTCTGAGGACACCTACCGGGTGCTGGCCGCCGTTGACAGCGCGGTGATGCTGCTGGACGCCGCCAAGGGCCTCGAGCCGCAGACCATGAAGCTGTTCGACGTCTGCCGGCACCGCGGCATCCCGGTGTTGACCGTGGTCAACAAGTGGGACCGGCCCGGCCTCGAGGCGCTGCAGCTGATGGACGAGATTCGCGACCGCACCGGCCTGGAGCCGACGCCGCTGACCTGGCCGGTCGGGATCGCCGGCGACTTCCGCGGGGTGCTCGAGCGCTCGTCCGGCGACTTCATCCGCTTCACCCGCACCGCCGGCGGGGCCACCGTCGCGCCGGAGGAGCGGGTCGAGCCGGCCCGCGCCGCCACCGAGGAGGGCGACGCGTGGTCGACGGCGATGGAGGAGTCCGCGCTGCTCGACGCGATGGGTCAGGTGCACGACCAGGACGCCTTCCTCTCCGGCGCTACGACGCCCGTGCTGTTCGGCTCGGCGGTGCTCAACTTCGGCGTACGCCAGCTGCTCGACGTCCTGCTCGCGCTCGCGCCACCGCCCGGCCCGCGCGAGGACGCGAAGGGTGCGCCACGCCGACTCGACGCACCGTTCAGCGCGTTCGTGTTCAAGGTCCAGGCGGGCATGGACAGCAACCACCGCGACCGCTTGGCGTACGTGCGGGTCTGCTCGGGTGTGTTCGAGCGCGGCACCGTCGTGACGCACTCCTCGACCGGCCGGCCGTTCGCGACGAAGTACGCGCAGCAGGTCTTCGGACGAGACCGGGAGACCATCGACCTGGCGTACCCGGGCGACGTCGTCGGGCTGGTCAATGCCAACGCGCTGCGGGTCGGCGACAGCCTGTACGTCGACGAGCCGGTCACCTACCCCGAGATTCCGAGCTTTGCCCCCGAGCACTTCGCGGTCTGCCGCGCTGAGGACTCAGGGCGCTACAAGCAGTTTCGCCGCGGCATCGAGCAGCTCGCGCAGGAGGGCACGGTGCAGGTGCTGCGCAGCGACCTGCGCGGAGACCAGGCGCCGGTGCTCGCGGCGGTCGGCCCGATGCAGTTCGAGGTGGCGCAGCACCGGCTCGCCGGGGAGTTCGGCGCCGCGGCCCGGCTGGACCGCCTGCCGTACTCCCTCGCCCGGCTGACCGACACCGGCACGGCCCGGCAGCTCTCGGGCCAGTCCGGCGTCGAGGTGCTGGAGCGGGCCGATGGCGCGCTGCTGGCGCTGTTCGCCGACAAGTGGCGACTCTCCCGGGTGCAGCGCGACTTTCCCGACGCGCTGCTCGAGCCGCTGGTCGCCGCCGGAGCCTGACCGGGCTAGACGTTCGACGGGGGCGGCGCGTGGACCAGCACCTCAACCTTGCCGTCCTGATCGGCTGCGCGGTGCTGCTGGTCGCCCTGCTCGCGGTACGCCTCGCCAGCCGCACCGGGCTGCCGGTGCTGCTGCTCTACCTGGCGCTCGGGGTCGGGCTCGGCGAGGGCGGCCTCGGCGTCCGGTTCGACAACTACGGCCTGACCGCTGACCTCGGGTTGCTGGCGCTCGCGGTCATCCTCGCCGAGGGCGGCCTGACGACGCGCTGGGCTTCCGTCCGCCCGGTGCTGCCGTTCGCCGGTGTCCTCGCGACCGTCGGCGTGGCGATCTCGATCGGCGTGGTCGCCGGCGCCTGCCTGCTGCTGCTCGGCGTCGACCTGCGACTCGCGCTGGTGCTCGGCGGCGTGGTGTCCTCGACCGACGCGGCCGCCGTGTTCTCGGTACTTCGCCGGCTGCAGCTGCGCGACCGGCTGCGCGCCGTGCTGGAGGCGGAGTCGGGGCTCAACGACGCGCCCGTCGTCGTGCTGGTCGTGCTGGCGTCGTCGGACTCGTGGGGCCGGACCGGGGTCGCGGTCTCGCTCGCGCTCGCGGCGTACGAGCTGCTCGCCGGGCTCGCGATCGGGCTGGCCGTCGGGCGGCTCGGCGCGCTGCTGCTCGCCAGGGCGGCCCTGCCGTCGGCCGGCCTCTACCCGCTCGCCACCGTCGGGCTGGCCCTGCTGGCCTTCACCACCGGAAATGCCGCGCATGCCAGCGGCTTCCTGTCGGTGTACGTCGCCGGCCTGGTGCTGGGCAACGCCCGGCTGCCGCACCGGCGCGCGGTGCTGGGCTTTGCGGCCTCGCTGGCGTTGCTTGCCGAGGCGGGTCTGTTCATCCTGCTGGGGCTGCTCGTGTCGCCCGCACGGCTGCCGTCGGCGGTGCTCGACGCACTGATCGTCGGGGCGGCCGCGACCTTCCTGGCCCGGCCGCTCGCCGTCGTGCTCAGCGCGCTGCCGTTCCGGCTGCCTTGGCGCGAGCAGCTGTTCGTGTCCTGGGCGGGCCTGCGCGGCGCCGTGCCCATCGTCGTGGCGACGATCCCCGTCACCGCCGGGGTGCCCGGAAGCACCCGGGTGCTCGACGTCGTGTTCGTTCTCGTGGTCATCTACACGCTGGTGCAGGCCCCGACGCTGCCACTGGTCGGCCGGCTGCTGCACGTCGTGGACCGCACCCTGCCGACCGACCTCGAGGTCGAGACCGCACCGCTGGAGGAGATGGGCGCCGACCTGTTGCAGCTGCGCGTCGGCAGGGGCTCGCTCCTGCGAGGCGTGTCGGTGACCGAGCTGCGGCTGCCGGCCGGTGCGCAGGTCACCCTTGTCGTCCGGGCGGGCACCAGCCTGGTACCCGGCCCCGACACCCAGCTGCAAGCGGGCGACTCGCTGCTGGTCGTGGC
>JAYVYM010000179.1:0-4952 GCA_043784245.1 Frankiales bacterium | reverse complement strand
GTCTTTAATCCTCCGGCGCAACCTATTCAATTCCAACAAACGGGCATCCAGGCCGACATCTGGGTGCGGTTCCAGCGGATGCAGGGGCATGACGTCAACTTTGTCTGCGCGGCCGAACGAGTCCAAACGGACTGAGCTGCAATGTCTAGCTCTGGAGCACCTCCCTCGCTCAGCGGGCATGAGCGGACGTCCGCTGGCCGCACACGCACCGTGCAGAGCCGGTCTTCTGGACGGATCGAACGGCGGCCTATGCCGATGCGCGGAGCCGGATAACGTGTTGCTATCCACCTTGTTGGGCCAGGTCGGTCGAGATCAGCTAGCGGCACTTCCTGATCAGATTGGCGAGACGGCTAACGACGCTTCTCCACGTCGCGCGCTGCCAGACAGAGATGGGTGACGCCGGAACTCCAGCGCCGACCTACGCATGTTTATGGAGTCTCATTGAATGAGTCCACGAGCTTGTTGAGTGGCCGATGTGAGGACCCTCGTTCGCACACAGTTGTTGAAGCGATGAGCAGGGCGCCGCACCGACCGGTTTGGGCAGGGTCAGCGCCCGGTGCGACTAGGGCTTCAAGATTCATGCTTTTGGCGCGCGCAGGACGGCGTTGATCACGACAGCGACGGACGGTCCGACGAGTAGGCGGGGCACGGTGATCCCGGCTTCGCGGCGGTCCAGTGTCGCCGTGGCGTGCAGGTGCGCTTGGCCGTCAGTGAGGTCCGCAAGCTCAGCCAGTATGTCCAGTGGGAAGGAGTGGCCCTTCATGGTCAGCTCGCTGGCCACGAGCCAGCGACCAGGTCCGTCAAGCCGAGCCGCTCCGGCTGTGACGCGTAGCACTGGATCATGTTGCGCGTCGAAGAAGCGGGGGCCACGTAGGTCACGGTCGCGCTTGGCGTTGCCGGTCGTGACGCTGGCCAGGTCGAGCTCGGCTTGCACGTGCATCGGGACGCCGTCGGTCGATACCGCCACGCTGGCAGAGAGCAGCGTGAGCGTGCCGACGACGGTCCTGCCCAGGATGTCGCGTGCTCGGAACTGTGCGCTCGTCGCCATGGGGTCCGCGGTCCAGGTGCCGGCGACCAGCTCGGCCCGCACTGCCGTCACGACGTCACCTGGGCGCCTGTGCGTCGCAGGATGTCCGCGACGTCGTCGCCGATGACCTGGCAGGTGGTGTAGCGCTGCGGTCCGCCGAGCAGCGCCGGGTCTTCGCCGGGCAGAAGCGGTGTGCTGAGGATGGCGCGCGATGACGCCTCAAGGGTGGCCGGCGAGTCGGCGAACACGACCGTCACCATGGCGCCGTCGGCCGCCCGCAGGACGATGGCGCCCAGAACTCCTGGGACCGCCATCGCCGCGGGGGCGATCCTGTCACGGCCTGCGCGTTGGTCGGCGGCGACCTGGGTGGCGTCCCGGGGGCCGTTGAACTCGACGACGGTCGCGCTCGTCCCGGCGCCGTCCGGGTGGCCGTGGAGGTGCTCGACCTCGAACGGGGCGTCGGTGGTGTCGGTGAGCGCGAGCAGCCAGCCGGAGTCGTCAGCGGCGTCGAGCCGGCAGCTGACGGTCGAGCCGGCAGGCGCAGCGGCGACGGCGCCGCCAGCGGAGAAGGGGAGCAGATGGGCGTGCACGGGGCCTCCAGGTGGTGGGAAGGGACGCTGTGAAGACTGCGCCGAGGAACTGCGCGCGTCCTCGGTGCCACCACTGAGGTCAGTACTGGACCTTGCTTGGGGCCGTCCGACCCGATCTACTTGCCGGGTGCCTGTTGCTGCGCCGACCGCGGTTCCCCTGGTCGGCCGGGCCGCCGAAAGACATGTCCTGCGTGCGGCGCTGGACGGCGCGATCGGCGGAACGGGTGCGGTAGCTCTGGTGACCGGACCGGCTGGCATCGGGAAGACGCGCATGCTCGAGCAGCTCACGGCGGACGCCAACGCAGCCGCTGTCCCGATAGTGTGGGGCCGGTGCCCGGCCGAGCAGGGTGTGCCACCACTGTGGCCCTGGCAGCGGGTGCTGGCGGCGGCCGGTGTGCCGCCGATCGCTACTTTGGCGGCTGGCTACGGCGCGACGATGTCGCCCGAGGACACCGCCGCGGTCCGGCTGCTGGTCGCCAGCGCCGTCACCGACGCGTTGATCAGCGCTGCCGCACCGGCCGGACTCGTCGTCGTGTTGGAGGACCTGCACTGGGCCGACGGGGCCTCGCTGGACGTGCTGAGCCACCTGGCAGCGGACGTTCGCCGTTCGCGTCTGCTCGTAGTTGCCAGCGCTCGTGACGCCGACGGCCGAGCGCTGCCCGAGCCGATCGCAGACCTCGTCAGGCTGCCGGGCGTGGAGCTACTGGCTCTCGGGCCGCTGTCGGTGGCCGGCGTGGCCGCGTACCTGTCCGCGGCGGAGGGCCGGGCCGTGGACCAGGCGACGGTCGCTCAGGTGCACGAGCGCTCCGGGGGCAACCCGCTGTTCGTCCGCACCCTAGCCCGCGTACTAGGGCCCGACCTGGGTCAGCCCGCCCTGAGTGCTGAGGACGTCAGCCGCCGGCTGGCCGGCAGCAGCGAGGTGCGTTCTCTGGTGGCCGCGACGTTGCGGCCCCTTGATGGCGATGTGCGTGAGCTGCTGGCCATCGCGAGTGTGCTGGGCGAGGAGATCGAGCCGGCACTCCTGGCCGATGTCGCCGAGCAGCCGCTCGCGCACGTCGAGGCGATGCTCGACGCAGCCGACCGGGCAGGACTGCTGAGCCTAGTTCCGGGCAGCGCCGACACGCGTCGCTTCGCGCACGCGCTCGTGCGCGAGAGTGTGCTTGCCGAGCTGCCCGGCACGACCCGCCGAGGTTGGCATGTCCGTGCCGCGACCGTCCTGGCCGCGGCAGCCGCCGAGCGGCCCGACCTGGCGCCAGTGGTGACTTATCACTGGCTGCGCGGGGCCCGGACACCGGAGCAGCTGCGCCTCGCCGTCCAGTGGGCGCGGACCGCCGCCGCTGGCGCCTCCGTGTATGCGCCGGAGGAGGCCGCGCGCCTGCTCACCGCTGCGCTGGCCGCCAGCGGCGCGGGAGCCACCGAGCCCGAGCGCGCTTCACTGCTGGTCGAGTTGGCAACCGTCGAGTACCGCGCCGGCGCGATGGCAGCCAGCCTTGAGCACTGTCGGCAGGCCAGCGACGACGCCGAGGCCGCTGCCCGCCCGGACCTTCTCGCCGCCGCCGCACTGGTACTTCGCGGCGTCGGCCACCCGCCCACGGCCGCGGTGCTGGCCGAACTTTGCGACCGGGCGCTGCGCTTAGGACCGCACCCGCCCGCGACAGTCGCGCTGCTACTCGCGCAGCAGGCCCTCGCGCAGTCCGTGCTCGGGCGCACCGAGCAGGCCCGCGCAGGTGCCGTGGACGCGCTCGCGGCGGCGGTGACATGCGCGGACCCGGCCGCGCTGCTGCTGGCGGTGCACGCTCGCGTTGACACCCTCGACTGCCTCAGTGACCCCGGCGAGCGCAGGGCCCTGGCTGACCGCGCGCTGGCCGTGACTCCCGGCGCCCGGCAGCCCTTGACACGGCTGTGGGCTTTGCTCTGGCGCCTTGACGCCGCCTATCAGGACGGCGACCCGGCCGCTGTCGCCGAGGAGATCGCCCGGCTGGAAGCGCTCGTCGCCGGCTTGCCGTTGCCGCTGGCGCGTTGGCATCTGCTCCGGGTCCACGCAGCGCATGCCGCAGTTGTCGGCGACCTCCCCCAGGCGCGCGCCTGCAACGACGAGGCAGCCAGAGTCAGCCTCCAGGACCCGTCATCGCATGGCATGTCCTCGGCCTTCCGGGTCTGCATGGCCATGCTGACCGGTGACCCGACCGAGTTGGGCGAGCACTGGTTCGCAAGCATGCAAGGCGCCCCCGACATCCCAGTCATCGACGCCAACAAGGCCGCGGTCCTGGTGTTGCTCGACCGCCGCGACGAGGCCGAAGTGCTGTACCGAAAAGTGCTAGCAGTGGCCCCGACGATGCAACGCAACGCAAGTTGGACCGGGACCCTAGACGCCCTCGTCTGGCTCGCCGAAGCATTCTGCGACCCCGAGGGCGCCCGCGTGCTGCATGACCTGGTCCTGCCGGCTGCGCGGTGGTCAGGTGGGCCGGCCGCCGGGAACTTGTGGTCGAGCGGCTCCGGCTGGCGTCGCGTCGGCAGGACCGCCGCCGTCGAGGGGCGCAGTCAGGACGCCGTTGTCGCCTTCGAACAAGCGCTCAGCGCGGACGTCGCCTTCGGTGCCAGGCCGGCCGCGGCGCTGGACCGGCTGTCGCTAGCCGAACTGCTGGCCGATCCGGATCCTACGCGCGCCCGCCTTCTGGCCAGACAGGCTGCCTCGGAGGCCCGCACCGTCGGCCTGCCCGGGCCGCTGCGCCGAGCCGACCAGCTGGTGCGCCGGCTGGATGCGGCGACCCCCGATCCGCTGACAGGGCGCGAACGCGAGGTCGCTGAACTCGTCGCCCAATCGATGTCCAACCGCGAGGTCGCCGCCACTCTCGTGCTGTCCGAGCGGACGGTGGAAAGCCACGTCCGCAACATCCTGGCGAAGCTCGGCCTCACCCGTCGTACCGAGATCGTGCGGTGGGTGCTGGCGTCGCCGGCCGACGCACGATCGCTACCAATCCGGTAAAAGGCGCCCCCGGCCATCCCCACCTAGCGGCCGAGCCCGCGTCAACACGGCCCCTGCTGATGTCTGTTCTGCCACTGAACGAGCACCGGGGCCAGTACATAAGTATGCAGTTCTCCCATCTCTGACAGGCCAAGACGCCGGTACGGCTCCGCCGAGGGAACGGCGGAGAACGACAGCTACTTCTCCTGGCCGGAGCGCGAAGAAGGATGCTCCTCATTGTGTCAAGGGCTGTGCTGGCTGGGGTAGTAGTTGGAAGAGTTCGCGGGCGACGTACCTTTTTAGGCATCGCATGATGAACAGTTTCTGCTTGCCTTCTTTGGTGCGTCGTTCGACGTAGGCCTTGGTGGTG
>JAYVYM010000178.1:0-3124 GCA_043784245.1 Frankiales bacterium | reverse complement strand
GATGGCGACCCGCACCACGGCGCTGTCCACGTGCCGGTGATACGTCGTGTCGACCAGGTCGAAGCCCGGCACAACCCGCCACGCAGCCGGGTCGAACAGCTCTGAGACCGTCACGGCCTCGAGACTAGGAGGCGCCGGGGTGGACCGGATCACCGAGGTGCACGTCGTGAGCGTCCCGATGCGGATGGCCTTCCGCGGGGTGCTGCACCGCGAGGCGGCGCTGCTGCGCGGCCCGGCCGGGTGGGGGGAGTTCGCGCCGTTCCTGGAGTACGACGACGCCGAGGCGACTCCCTGGCTGGCCGCGTCGTTGGAGGCCGCGACCACCGGTTGGCCGGCGCCGGTCCGCGACCGGGTGCCGGTGAACGCGACGGTCCCGGCCGTCGCACCCGCCGACGTCGCGGCCGTGCTGGCCCGCTTCCCGGGCTGCACGACCGCGAAGGTCAAGGTCGCCCAGGCCGGCCAGCAGCTTCCCGACGACGTCGCCCGGGTCGCCGCCGTCCGCGCGGTGCTGGGTGCCGAGGGCGGCATCCGGATCGACGCCAACGGTGGTTGGACGCTCGACCAGGCCCGCCGCGCCCTGACCGCGCTCGCCCCGTACGACCTGGAGTACGCCGAGCAGCCGTGCGCCTCGCTCGAGGACCTCGCGGCCCTGCGCGGGCACGGTGTGCTGATCGCGGCGGACGAGAGCGTGCGCAAGGCCGCCGACCCGCTGCGGGTGGCCCGCGAGGGCGCCGCCGACCTGCTGGTGCTCAAGGTCGCGCCGCTCGGCGGGGTGGCGCCGGCCCTCGCCATTGCCCGCGAGTGCGGGCTGCCGGTCGTGGTGAGCAGCGCACTCGACACCTCGGTCGGCATCGCCGCGGGCGTCGCGTTGGCCGCCGCGCTGCCCGACCTGCCGTACGCCTGCGGCCTCGCGACGACCTCGCTGATGGCTGCGGACGTCGTACGCCGATCGCTGGACGGGCGCGGCGGGTCGCTCGCGGTCGGGCCGGTCGCCCCCGAAGCCGACCTGCTCGAACAACTTGCCGCGCCGGCGGACCGCCAGGCCTGGTGGCGAGCGCGGATCGCCCGCTGCGCCGCCAGACTAGAGCGGTGAACCCGTCGACCGCCCTGGCCCGCGTGCTCGTCGACGAGCTCGTCCGCGGCGGGGTGCGGGAGGCGGTGCTGTCGCCCGGCTCGCGGTCGGCGCCGCTGGCCTTCGCGCTGCACCGCGCGGACGTGGCCGGCCAGCTGCGGCTGCACGTACGTATCGACGAGCGTTCGGCCGGGTTCCTCGCGCTCGGGCTGGCGAAGGCGTCCGGACGGGCCGTTCCGGTCGTGACCACGTCCGGTACGGCCACGGCCAACCTGCACCCCGCGGTGCTGGAGGCCTCGCATGCCGATGTACCGCTGCTGCTGCTGACAGCCGACCGGCCGCCCGAGCTGCGCGGTACCGGGGCCAATCAGACCATCGACCAGGTCCACCTCTACGGCTACGCGGTACGGATGTTTGCCGACGTCGGCGCCCCCGAGCGGCGGGCCGGGCAGAACGCGTACTGGCGGGCCCTGACCTGCCGGGCGTTGGCCGCCGCGACCGGCGACGCGGGCACCGCTTCCGGCCCGGTGCAGCTCAACCTCGGGCTGCGCGAGCCGTTGGTGCCGGAGCAGGACGAGGCGTGGGTCGAGGCACTGAACGGTCGGGAGGGCGGCGGCCCGTGGACCGAGCGCATCGTCGCCGTGCCCGCGCGTCCGGTGGACGACCTGCCCGGCCGTACCGTTGTGGTGCTCGGGGACGGCCCGTCCGGCCCGGCCGAGCAGGCGCTCCGGCTCGCCGAGGCCCGCGGATGGCCGGTCGTGGCCGAGCCGTCGTCAGGCGCTGCGTCGAGCCCGGCGCTGGTGCCCGCCGCCGAGCTGGTGCTGGCAGCCCCGGGGTTTCTTGACGCGCACCTCCCCGACCGGGTGCTCGTGGTCGGCCGGCCGACACTGAGCCGGGTCCTGGGCCGGCTGGTGTCGGCGGCGCCCGCAGACGTCGTCGGGGCGGCCGGCCGGTGGTCCGACCCCGCGCGGCAGGCCGGCCGGGTGCTGCCCGGCGTTCCGCTGCCCGGCAGCGGGCCGGTCGACGACGACTGGCTGCCCGCGTGGCTGGCCGCCGGCTCGCAGGCGTCCGACGCCCTGACCCGGGTGCTCTCGGCCACCCCCGGGTTGGCCGAGCCGGTGGTCGCCCGCGAGGTGCTGGCCGCGGCCGGCGGGGTGCTGTTCGTCGGCAGCTCCAAGCCGGTGCGCGACCTGTTCCTGGCCGGACCGCGCGAAGGCGTGCGGGTGCTGGCCAACAGGGGGGCCGCCGGGATCGACGGCACCGTGTCGACGGCGCTCGGGGCCGCGCTCGCCGACCAGGCGGCCGGCGGTGGCCAGGCGTACGCGCTGCTGGGTGACCTCACCTTCCTGCACGACAGCAATGGGTTGGTGAGCGGCCCGCAGGAGCCCCGACCCGACCTCACCATCGTGGTCGCGAACAACGACGGGGGCGCCATCTTCGGGACACTGGAGCAGGGTGCGCCGGGTTTCGAGGGCGCCTTCGAGCGGGTCTTCGGTACGCCGCACGGCGTCGACCTGGCTGCGCTGTGCGCCGCCACCGGTACGCCGTACACCCTGGCCGTGACAACCGCCGAGCTACGGGACGCGCTGGGCCCGCGCTCGGGCGTGCGGGTCGTCGAGGTGCGCAGCGACCGCAAGGCCGCGGTAGCGCTCGACCAGGCCCTGCGGGCCTGAGCAGCGTCAGCGCGCTGTTGCTGAACGAGCGGCGTGCGCGTGATCGGCCGGGAGGCCCGCCGCCCCGATGTCGTACCGGTAGGTTTAGCCGTGTGCTGAAGCAGGACGCGGCCGCGTTGGTCTCCACGGCGTCGGGAGCTCAGCGCGCCGTGCTGTCGCGGGTCGCGACGGACAGCCCGACAGCCGTGCTGCTGGTGGACGTCGCCAGCCGACAGGTGCTGCACGCCAACACGTTGGCCTGCCAGCTTGCGCCCGGCGTGGTGCTGCCGGTCGCCGTCGATGCGTGGTCCGCCGCTGCGGGGCTGCGGGACCTGCAGGGCCGGGAGCTGACCGGTTCGGAGTATCCGCTGTCCGTGGCCGCGACCGAGGTGGCGGTGGC
>JAYVYM010000177.1:0-3061 GCA_043784245.1 Frankiales bacterium | reverse complement strand
GCCGCGGCGGTCAGCCAGCCGACCTCCGCGTCGGTGGCGGTGACGCGGTACAGCCCGACGACCCCGAGCAACTCCGCGCTCGTGGCGTCCAGCACCGCGAGCTCGGCCCGGCCGCCGGCTGCCCACAGCACGTCGTCCTCGGCGATCCGACGCTCGGCGCGATCCACGGTGTAGGGCGCGGGGTGCGGCGTCCAGCGGGCGACCGCCGGGTCGTCGAGCACCCGTTGCAGGGCGGGCGCGTCGCCGGGCTGCCATGGCCGCAGCTGCAGCCGGCCTGCGGCAATCTCGGTCTTGTCCATCGTTCGAGCGTGCCAGGGCACGCCCTGCCCCGGCCAGCCGTTTCGTCCGGGGCAGCGGTTTACGATGCTCCGGGCGGTCTTCGCCCGCTGCACAGCCAGAGGGAGTCGCGCGCGTGGTCCTGTCCAAGCTCCTGCGGGCCGGTGAGGGCAAGATCCTGCGCCGCCTTTCCTCGATTGCGAACGCGGTCAACGGCCTCGAGGACGAGATCGTCAAGCTCACCGATGCCGAGCTGCGCGCCGAGACCGACCAGTTCCGGGCCCGGCTCGCCGACGGCGAGACTCTCGACGATCTGCTGGTCGAGGCGTTCGCGGTGAACCGCGAGGCGGCCCGGCGCACCCTCGGCCAGCGGCACTTCGATGTCCAGGTGATGGGCGGGGCCGCGCTGCACCTGGGCAACATCGCCGAGATGCGGACCGGCGAGGGCAAGACGCTGACCTCCACGCTGCCGGCCTACCTCAACGCGCTCGACGGTAAGGGCGTGCACATCGTCACCGTGAACGACTACCTGGCCCGGCGCGACGCCGAGTGGATGGGCCGGGTGCACCGCTTCCTGGGCCTCGAGGTCGGTGTGATCCTGGCCAACGAGCGCCCCGAGCAGCGCCGGCCGATGTACGCCTGCGACATCACCTACGGCACCAACAACGAGTTCGGCTTCGACTACCTGCGTGACAACATGGCGTGGAGTGCGCAGGAGTTCGTCCAGCGCGGGCACCACTTCGCGATCGTCGACGAGGTCGACTCGATCCTGATCGACGAGGCCCGTACGCCGCTGATCATCAGCGGGCCGTCCGACCAGGCGACGAAGTGGTACCAGGAGTTCGCCCGGATCGTGCCGCGGCTGGCCCGCGACGTCGACTACGAGGTCGACGAGAAGAAGCGCACCGTCGGCGTGCTGGAGCCCGGCGTCGAGAAGGTCGAGGACCAGCTCGGCATCGAGAACCTCTACGAGTCGGTCAACACCCCGCTGGTGGGCTATCTGCAGAACGCGCTGAAGGCCAAGGAGCTCTACAAGAAGGACAAGGAGTACGTCGTCACCGGTGGCGAGGTGCTGATCGTCGACGAGTTCACCGGCCGCATCCTGGCCGGCCGGCGCTACAACGAGGGCATGCACCAGGCGATCGAGGCCAAGGAGCACGTCGAGATCAAGGACGAGAACCAGACTCTCGCCACGATCACCCTGCAGAACTACTTCCGGCTGTACGCCAAGCTCGGCGGGATGACCGGCACCGCGTCGACCGAGGCCGCCGAGTTCAGCCAGACATACAAGCTCGGGGTGGTGCCCATCCCCACCAACAAGGACCCGCGGCGGGTGGACGAGGCCGACCTGGTCTACAAGACCGAACCGGCCAAGTACGACGCCGTGGTGGAGGACATCGCCGACAAGCACGAGGCCGGCCAGCCGGTCCTGGTGGGCACGGTGTCGGTGGAGAAGAGCGAGTACCTCTCGCAGCTGCTGCACAAGCGGGGCATCCCGCACGAGGTGCTCAACGCCAAGCAGCACGACCGCGAGGCGACGATCATCGCGCAGGCCGGCCGCAAGGGTTCGGTCACTGTGGCCACGAACATGGCCGGCCGCGGCACCGACATCATGCTGGGCGGCAATCCGGAGTTCATCGCGGCGGCGGAGCTCAGCAACAAGGGTCTGTCGCCCGTCGACACCCCCGACGAGTACGAAGCGGCCTGGCCCGACGCGCTGCACCGGGCAGCGGAGTCGGTGCAGGCCGAGCACCTCGAGGTCGTCGAGGCCGGTGGCCTGTACGTCCTGGGCACCGAGCGGCACGAGTCGCGCCGCATCGACAACCAGCTGCGCGGCCGCTCCGGCCGGCAGGGCGACCCCGGTCTCTCCAAGTTCTACCTCTCGCTCGGTGACGACCTCATGCGGCTGTTCAACTCCACCGCCGTAGAATCGATCATGGATCGGCTGAACATTCCCGAGGACGTGCCGATCGAGTCCAAGATGGTCTCGCGGGCGATCCGCTCGGCGCAGACCCAGGTCGAGCAGCAGAACTTCGAGATCCGCAAGAACGTCCTGAAGTACGACGAGGTGCTCAACCGCCAGCGCACCGTTATCTACGATGAGCGCCGCAAGGTCCTGCAGGGCGCCGACCTGCACGAGCAGGTCCGCAACATGGTCGACGACGCCGTCGAGGGCTACGTCGTCGCGGCGACCGCCGAGGGCTATCCGGAGGAGTGGGACCTCGACCAGCTCTGGTCGGCCCTTCGCACCCTGTACCCCGTCGGCATCCCCCTGGAGGAGGTCGACGCCGAGCGCGGCATCCTGTCGACCGAGTACCTCGTCACCGAGCTGCAGACCGACGCCCAGGACGCGTACGACCGGCGCGAGGCCGGGCTCGGGGTGTCCGCGGACGAGGAGCCGCTGATGCGTGAGCTCGAGCGCCGGGTGCTGCTGTCGGTGATGGACCGCAAATGGCGCGAGCACCTGTACGAGATGGACTACCTGCAGGAGGGCATCGGCCTGCGCGCGATGGGCCAGCGCGACCCGCTGGTGGAGTACCAGCGCGAGGGTTTTGACATGTTCAACCAGATGATGGATGCGATCAAAGAGGAGTCGGTCGGCTTCCTGTTCAACGTCGAGGTCCAGCCGGAGCAGGCCGCGCCACCGCCGGTGCTCGACATGGACGCGCTCATCGCGACCGGTCCGGGGGAGGGCCCCGGTGAGGTGGTCGCCGAGCCGGTGCTGAGCGACGTGCCGGTCACCGGGGGGCTCGAGACGGTCGACCCGCCGGTTGCGGCCGGCGAG
>JAYVYM010000176.1:0-3630 GCA_043784245.1 Frankiales bacterium | reverse complement strand
AGCCGCCCGTTGGCGGTCGTGAGGACGCTGGTGACCTGGACCCGGACCTCGGCGCCGACCCGGTCGCGGCCACCCTCCACGACGACCATGCTGCCGTCGTCGAGGTAACCGACCGCCTGACCTGGTTCCTTACCGGCCTTGATCAGCAGCACGGCCGCCTCGTCGCCGGCGGCGACCGGCGGGCGAAGGGCTAGCGCGAGGGCGTGCAGGTTGAGCACCTGGACCCCGGCCAACGCCGCCGCCTTGGCAAGGTTGGTGTCCAGGGTGAGCAGCGCTGCCCCGAGGTCGAGGCAGATCCGGACGAGCTTGGCGTCGACCTCGTGGACGGAGGGGACGTCGCGGTCGAGCACCTCGACATCGACGCCGGGCTCGCGGCGCAGCGCCTCGAGCACCTCGAGGCCGCGGCGACCACGCCCGCGTCGCAGGTCGTCACCGGCGTCGGCCAGGCCCTGCAGCTCGGCCAGGACCGGTGTCGGCACCAGGACCCGGCCGTGCAGGAAGCCGGCCCGCACCACGTCGAGCACCCGCCCGTCGATGGCGACGCTGGTGTCGAGCACGCGTGGTAGCGCGGAGGCGGCGACGACCCGCGGGGCGAGCCCGGCCTGCTGGCCGAACAGCGCCAGCACGCCCTCGCGCTTGCTGGCGCCGACGGTGAAACCGAGATATCCCAGTGCCACGACCACGAACCCGAACAGCGGAAACGCCAGGTAGGACTGCCGCAGGAAGAACACCGGCCAGGCCGTGCCGGCACCGAGCAGGACGCCGACGACGGTGCCGACGGCGCCCGCGACGAGCTGATCGGCGCTGACGTCGCGCAGCCGGCTCCGGGTGGCCTCAGCGGAGGAGGCGGCGGTGCGACCGAGCACCCCGCCCAGCACGTACCCCAGGCCCGAACCCAGGACAAGCCCGACGGCCGTACCGTCTAGCGCGCCGAGAACCGGCCGCGTCGGGCCGACCCCGGCACCGATCTGGTAACCAGCACCGGCGAAGAACACCACCACCAGCAGTCGCAACACCTCCAGCACCACCGGCGGCGTACGGCGGCGAGGGGCCCGGGACGGACCGGCTGGTGCGGGCGGGCTGCTGCTCGTCATGTTCGCGAGATGGCCACCCCGGTCAGGAGGCAAGCACCTCGTCGAGGATGGCCTCGGCCTTGTCCTCGTTGGTGCCCTCGGCGAGCGCCAGCTCGCTGACCAGGATCTGCCGCGCCTTGGACAGCATCCGCTTCTCGCCGGCGGACAGGCCCCGCTCCTTGTCGCGGCGCCAGAGGTCGCGGACAACCTCACCGACCTTGTTGATGTCACCGCTCGCGAGCTTCTCGAGGTTGGCCTTGTAGCGGCGGGACCAGTTCGTCGGCTCCTCGACGGCCGGGGCGCGCAGGACCTCGAACACCTTGTCGAGCCCCGCCTGCCCGACGACATCGCGCACGCCGACGAACTCGGCGTTGTCAGCGGGCACCCGAACCGTCAGGTCACCCTGGGCAACCTTCAGCACAAGGTAGATCTTGTCCTCGCCCTTGACGGTGCGCGTCTCGATGGCCTCGATGAGCGCGGCCCCGTGGTGCGGGTAGACGACGGTCTCGCCGACCTGGAACGTCATGTGTTTGACCCCTCTCGCAGGTACTCAAAGATAACACGTACGGCGCTGGTCCCCCGCCACGTCGTCGCAGGTCAGAGCAGGTACGCGATGGTAGGCGGGGCTTGACAGGAGCCTGGGGGACGTGCAGGCGGCCCGGGTCAGGCCTGCCGGAGCAGGGCTGCATACAGCGTCAGGCCCGGGCCGAACGCCATCGCGACCACCGTGTCACCACTGGCCAGCTGCCGAGCCTGCCGAACCCGCTCCAGCACCAGCAGCACCGTCGCACTCGAGCAGTTGCCCACCTCCCGCAGCACGTCGTACGACGGCGCGAGGTGCTCTTCCGGCAGCTCCAGCACCTCGCCGACGACCTCGACGATCTTGCGGCCGCCGGGGTGCACCGCCCAGCCTGCGACGTCGCCGATCGCCAGCCCGTGCCGCCCCAGCAGGTCCAGGACAACCGGCCGTACGTGCCGGGCGAGCACGTCGGGGACCCGGGGGTCCAGGCCCATCTTGAAGCCGAGGTCGGTGACGTCCCACGTCATGTGGTCGGCGGTCTCGACGTCGGTACGGGCGACCAGGTCGACGACCTGCAGGCCCGGGCCGCCGGGCTCGAGCACGACCGCCGCGGCTGCGTCGCTGAACAGCGCGTGCGCCACCATCTGCTGCAGGTCGCGTGAGGTAGGCCGGCCACTGCGAGCCGTCTCGGTGGTGGGCTGCACATGCAGACTGGTCAGCTCCAGGCACAGCAGCACCGACGGCCGACCCCGTGCCTTCGTGAAGTCCGCGACCGCCCCGAGCCCGGGCAGGGCCGCGTAGCACCCCATATGGCCGATCGTGAGCCGCTGCACGGCATCGGTCATCCCCAGGTCGCGGGCCAGCAGGATGTCGAGCCCGGGCGTGACGTACCCGGTGCAGCTGACCACGCCGAACAGCCCGACGTCGGCGGCAGCGAGCCCGGCGTCAGCGAGCGCCGAGGCGACCGCCTCCTTGCCCAGCGGCAGTGCCTCGGCGAGGTAGCGCTGCATCCGGGCGGCCGTGCCCCAGGACGAGATGTCCTCCTGGGTCGGGTCGACGACACCTCGGCGGGTGTCGATTGCCGACTTGGCCCACACCGTGCGGGCGATCCGGTCGTCGGCGTAGTGCGCGCGGAAGAAGCCGTCCCACAGGGCCTGCTGGTCCATCGGCGCAGGCAGCGAGTGCCCCGCCCCGGTGAGGCTCGCGGCCGTCATGACGTTCCCTCCTTGATTCCGTACGCCTGGAAGAGCCCGGCTGTCGACCGGGTCGGGAGCATCCGCACCTCTGCTCGCCTACCCGCGAGCCACGCCAGGTAGTCGACGGCGGAAGGCCGCAGGCCGACCAGCGATAGTCGTACGCCGCCGGCCCGGGCCAGCCGCACGAGCTCGGCGCGGTCCACGTAGAGAGCCGGGTCGTGCAGCCGTTTCGGCGGCCCAGCCGGCATTCGTTCGCCGATGGTGATCGAGCAGAACCGACCCCAGGCGGTGTCGGCGATGGTGTCCAGGACGAGCGTGCCGCCCGGGCGGAGCACCCGACAGGCCTCGGTGACGGTCGCTGCGAGGTCGTGGACGTGCTCCAGGACCTCCCCGGCCACCACGACGTCGGCGCACCCGCTCGCCAGCGGCAGCGACTGCGCGTCGCCGCGGACGGCCTCGACCCCGTGCCCGCGGGCGACCGGCACGGCAGACGGCGACAGGTCCACCCCGACGTGCCGGTGGCCCAGGTCGGCGACGTGCGGCGCGAGCAGCCCGCCTCCGCACGCGATGTCCAGGAGCACGCTGCCGGGCCGGGTCGCCCTCGGCACCAGCCGGGCGCGCGCGGCGGCGATCCAGTGCAGCATCGCGAACCGGCCGCGCGGCTGCCACCAGTCGCCGACCAGGTCGTCGTACTGACGAAGGTCGTTGCGGGGCCGCACAGGCACGCCGTCACGTCTCCTCTCGGGTCGTCAGGGCTGATCTCGGCCCCGCTGCCACATTGTCGTGTCCACCGCTGACACAGTGCCGTGTGACCACCGCCGGGGCCCTCGTGCGGGCCTGC
>JAYVYM010000175.1:0-6430 GCA_043784245.1 Frankiales bacterium | reverse complement strand
GGGCGACGGCGGGTTCGGCGACAGCGCCCAGGCCCAGCGAGCACAGCGTGATGCCCAGCTGCGCACCGGCAAGCATCAGGGAAAGGTGCTGCAGGGCGCCGAGGACGGTGCGGGCCCGCCGGCTGGCCTGCGCCAGCGGCTCGACCTGACTGCGGCGCACGCTCATGACAGCGAACTCGGCGCCGACGAAGAAGGCGTTGCCCGCGAGCAGCAGGACGGCCAGGCCGATAGCGAGGACGCTCACGTCGGCCGGGGCCCGTCCGCAGGCTCGTCGCCGCCCCGGACCTGTTCGGCGAGCACCCGGTCCACCCGCCGTCCGTCGAGCTCGGTGACGGTGAGCGTCCAGCCGTCCAGCGTGACGATGTCGCCCTTGCGTGGCATCCGGCCGAGCCGGGCCATGATCAGACCGCCGAGGGTGTCGTACGGACCCTCGGGCATGGTCAGGCCGGCGACGTCGGCGACCTCGTCGTCCCGGAGCAGGCCGCTCAGCACCAGCCCGGTACGGCGCTGTTCCACCGATGGGCGCGAGCCCAGGTCGTGCTCGTCGTCGACGTCCCCGACCAGCTCTTCGACAAGATCCTCGAGGGTGACGATGCCGGCTGTGCCGCCGTACTCGTCGACGACGACGGCCATCTGCAGACCTGGCTCGCGCAGCATGACCAGCAGCCGGTCGAGGTGGACGGTGTCCGGAACCTGCGGCACCGGCCCCATCACGGCGACGACACGGGTGCGGTCGCGCTCAGCCCGCGGGACCGCCAGGGCCTGCTTGACATGCACGACGCCGACCACGTCGTCGACGCTGTCGCCCTCGACCGGGAACCGCGAGTGACCGGAGGACTGGGTGAGCGCGAGCAGCTCGGCGACCGTGGCGGCCGCGGCCAGCGAGATGATCTGCGTGCGCGAGGTCATCACGTCGCCGGCCGTCCGGTCGCCGAAGGCCAGCGAGCGGGCCAGCATCGAGGCGGTCTGCGCCGACAACGCCCCCTGTCGCTGCGAGCTGCGCACCAGACTGCCCAGCTCCTCTGCGGAGCGGGCCGAGCGCAGCTCCTCCTGCGGCTCGAGGCCGAGCATCCGCACGACCCGGTTGGCGGCGCCGTTACAGACCGCGATCAGGGGCCGCAACAGGGCGCTTGAAACCCGCTGCGGGCCGGCGATGGCGCGCGCTACCTGCAGCGGACGGGCGATGGCGAGGTTTTTCGGTACGAGCTCCCCCACGACCATCTGCAGGACTGTCGCGAACATCAGCGCGACGGCGAACGACACGGGCGTCGCGGCGTCGGCCGGCAAGCCGACCGCCTCGAGCACCGGCTCGAGCAGCACGGAGATCGACGGCTCGGCGATGAACCCGACGACCAGGGTGGTGACGGTGATCCCGAGCTGCGCGCCGGACAGCTGCGTGGACAGCGAGTGGACGGCCGCCAGCACGCCGGCGTCGCGGTGGTCGCCAGCCTTGCCGGCGGCCTCGAGCTGGGTGCGGTCGACGGCAACCAGGCTGAACTCTGCGGCGACGTACAGGGCGGTGCCCAGGGTCAGGACGACGACGGCGAGTAGGCCCAGCAGGGCGGTCAGCACGAGGCGACCAGCAGCTCGCGACGGGGTGCGGCGGACCGGCGTCCCGCACGCGGAGGTCGGGGCACGACCCGAAGATACCTGCCACGCCTAGGCTGACGTGGTGCCGAAGGCGTACCCGAAGCCCCGAGGTGGCGATGTCGTGAACGCGCTGCTCGTCCGCGAGGCCGGGTCGGTCGTCGCTCGGCTGCGGCTGTTCACACCGGCCCGCTGGTCGGCAGCGGCACTGCCGTACGGCACCCGGGCCGATCTCGTCCACCACCTCGTGCTGTGGCTCGCCGACACGGCCGGGCAGGCGCCGGTCCCGGTGCCTCGACTCGACAGCGACCTCGCTCTGCCCGACCAGCTCGCGGTGACCGCTGACGACCTGGTGCGCAGCGGGCGCGGCACTGGTGACGCCGTCGCCCACCTGCTGCTGCATCGCTTCGAGCTGCTCGACGAGCCGGTGCCACCAGGGCTCGCCGCGCATCTGGGCGAGGACGGGCCGGCCGCGCTGCTGGCCCGCGCCCGAGAGGTCTGCGGCGGCTCAGCCGCACGAGGATGATCGCCGCCTGCCCGGCACGACCCCCGCGCGCGCTACCCCGGGACGGCTTCGTCGGCCGCCGCGGCCTGTTCGCTCGGGGTCCGGCCCTCGGGGGCGCCGCGGCCGACGAGGGGTACCCGGCGCACCAGCCGAGCCAACCGTCCCGGCCCCGCGGCGGCCGCCCCCTGGGCGCCCTTGACCGTCTCGACGACCAGCCCGGGGTCCTGGGCCGCGACGCTCGCAGCGAGAGCGACGTCCTGAACGCTGTCGCGGTCGGTCCGCTCACCCGGTACCTGGACGCCGAGCGCCTGCAGGGTCGCGGGCAGCAGCACGTCGACGACGCGGGCGTAGCCGGCGGCCGAGGGGTGGAAACGGTCGGCGGACCACAGCGCGGGGGACTCGCCGAACTCTCGGCCGAGCAGGTTGCCGAGGGAGACCGACAACCCGCCGGCCTCGACGACGGCGATGGTCTGCGCACTGGCCGTACGCCGGCTGACGACGCGGGCGAAACTGCGCAGCGGCTGCCACAGCGGCTTGACGGTGCCCAGGTCGGGGCAGGTGCCGACGACGACCGACGCACCGGCGGCCCGCAGTGTCGTGACGGCCCGCGCGAGGTCGCGGGCGGCGGCGGCCGGCGGTACCCGGTGCGTCACGTCGTTGGCGCCGACCATCAGCACTGCCAGGTCGACCTGTCCGACCAGCGCCCGGGCGACCTGCGCATCGAGGTCGGCACTGCGGGCGCCGACCACTGCCAGGACGTCGAGCAGGACGCGGCGGTGCAGCTCGCGGGCGAGCGAGCCGGCCAGCAGGGCACCCGGCGTCTGCTCGGCGGTCTCACACCCCAGGCCGGCGGCGCTCGAGTCGCCGATCACGGCGAGCCGCAGCGGAGCCCGGCCGCGCCGCCCCCGCCCCCACGAGCCGCTCGCAAGCGGTGCGCGCTCCGTTGGCTCACCGATCGTCACGCGGGCCAGCCTGGCCTCCGCGCGCAGGACGCCCCAGCTGAGCGCGCCGAGGGTGCCGACAGCGCCGCTGCCGTACGCCGCCCGCACCGCGACCAGGCGCGCGCGACGGCTAGCTCGCACTCGCACCAGCCGGGTCACCACGGCCGGCCGGCGAGGAGCCGCACGCCAGCCACGCCGCTCCCTCCCGTCGTCGTTCCCCGAGCCGGGAAGCGACCCTAGCCGCCGTAGGCTCAAGGCCTCCCCGTCCCGATCGAGAGGCCCACCGTGCAGGTCAGCGACTCCCTCATCGAGCTGGTGGGCGGCACCCCGCTGGTCCGCCTGGGCCGGATGGCGGCGCACCTGCGGCCCCAGGTGCTGGCGAAGGTCGAGTACCTGAACCCGGGTGGTTCGGTGAAGGACCGCATCGCGCTGGCCATGGTGGAGGACGCCGAGCAGCGCGGACTGATCCTGCCCGGCGGCACCATCGTCGAGCCGACCAGCGGCAACACCGGCGTCGGGCTCGCGCTGGTCGCCAACGCCCGCGGCTACCGCTGCGTGTTCGTGATGCCCGACAAGATGAGTGCCGAGAAGATCGCTGTCCTTCGGGCCTACGGCGCCGAGGTCGTGGTCTGCCCGACTGCTGTCGCCCCCGAGCATCCCGACTCCTACTACTCGGTCAGCAAGCGGCTGGCCCGCGAGATCCCGGGGGCGTGGAACCCCGACCAGTACAGCAACCCCAAGAACCCGGAGGCGCACTACCGCACGACTGGGCCGGAGGTCTGGGAGCAGACCGACGGGCTCGTGACGCACTTCGTCGCCGGCGTCGGGACCGGCGGGACCATCAGCGGCACCGGCCGCTTCCTGAAGGAGGTCAGCGGTGGTCGGGTGCAGGTCATCGGGGCCGACCCCGAGGGCTCGGTCTACTCCGGTGGCACCGGGCGGCCCTACCTGGTCGAGGGGGTCGGCGAGGACTTCTGGCCGACGACGTACGACCGCGGGGTTGCCGATCGCATCATCGCCGTCAGCGACCGCGACTCCTTCCTCACCACCCGCCGGCTCGCCAGGGAGGAGGCGCTGCTGGTCGGTGGCTCCTGCGGGCTGGCTGCCGCTGCCGCCCTGCGGCTGGCCGAAGAGCTCACCGAGCAGGACATCGTGGTGGTGCTGCTTCCCGACTCCGGCCGCGGCTACCTGAGCAAGATCTACAACGACGAGTGGATGGCCGACTACGGCTTCCTGGTGCCCGACGCCACGCAGCCAACGGTCGGCGACGTGCTGCGCCGAAAAGGCAGCGAAGCCGCGACCGGGCTGCCGGAGCTCGTGCACGTGCACCCGGAGGAGACCGTGGGCTCAGCGATCGCCATCCTGCGCGAGTACGGCGTGTCGCAGATGCCCGTCGTGCAGCACGAGCCGCCCGTCATGGCGGCGGAGGTCGTGGGCAGCGTGGTCGAGCGGGACCTGCTCGAGGCGGTCTTCGCCGACCGTGCGGCGCTTGACAGCCCGCTGTCCGAGCAGATGAGCCCGCCGCTGCCGATGGTCGGTGCGGGCGAGCCGCTGCCGGTCGCGATGGCGGCGCTGGAGAAGGCGTCGGCACTCGTCGTCCTGGACGACGGCAAGCCGGCCGGCATCGTCACGCGTTCGGACCTGCTCGGTTTCCTGAGCCACGCCTGACGCCGTAGCCCTGACACCATTGGCCTTGACGCCGAAGCCTTGACGCCGAAACCGTGCCGCCGTACCGGCGGGCAAGTCGGACGGTTGGGTCGACAGCGGGTGTTTCGAGTTGCGGGCTTGATCGCGTAGGTTCACAGTCCGGTTGCCCCGCCGGACGACCGCGGACCTGTCCGTGGCCATCACTCCGGGACCGGAGGTCGGCGATCCTCGCCGGCCCCCGTCAACCCGCCGCCACGCCGGCGTCCGCCGGTGCCATGTGAGGAGCAGGAAGTGTTGCTGGCTTCAGGCATTGCTGTGCCCCAACTGAGTTCGGGACAGTACGACACCGTGTACAACCTGCTTTCGCTGGCCATCGCCAGCTTGGGCTTCACCGGCTTGTATCTGGTGCTCTCGCAGCGCCGGGTGCTTCCGCGCTACCGCAACGCCATCGTCGTGAGCGCGATGGTCTGCTTCATCGCGACCTACCACTACCTGCGTATCTTCTCGAACTTCAAGGAGTCGTACGCGACGCAGGCGCAGGGCGGGGCCGGCACCTACACGCTGACGAACATCCCGTTCAACGAGGCGTACCGGTACGTCGACTGGTTCCTGACCGTGCCGCTCCTGCTCGTGGAGACGGTCGCGGTGCTGGCGCTGACCCGCGCGGTTGCAAAGCCGCTGCTCACCAAGCTGGTCCTCGCCTCCGGCGCGATGATCGCCTTGGGCTACCCCGGTGAGATTGCGACCAGTAACGGCACCCGCCTGCTGTGGGGCACGCTGTCAACGATCCCGTTCATCTACCTGCTGTATGTGTTGTTCGTTGAGCTCAGCAAGTCCCTGGACCGCCAGCCGGAGGAGGTCCGCAGCACGGTGGGCAAGCTGCGCATCATGCTTGTCGGGCTGTGGGGTGTCTACCCGATCGCCTACCTGTTCCCGGTGTTCGGGCTTGAAGGCGGTGGGGCCTTCGTGGCCCGCCAGACGGGCTACTCCCTTGCGGACATCCTCGCGAAGGCCGCATTCGGTCTCGTGATCTTCAAGATCGCTCGCGTCAAGAGCGAGGTCGACGACCCGAGCTACGCCGAGGAGACCCTGCTGACCGACCGGCCTGGCGGGGACGCTGCGGGCAGCGGCTCCAGCCAGCGCGTCCGCGCCTGAGCTACCCCGTACCGGGGGCGGCCGACTCGCCTCCGGTACGGGGCCACGCACGCGTGCATCCGGGCAGGAGCGGTCATGCAGTACGCGGTCTTCGACCTGGTCGCCGTTGCCCTTCCCGCCGTGCTGCTGCTGGCCGGCTCGCGTTCGCGACGGGCCCTGCTCGTCCCGGTAGGCGTGCTCGCCGCGGTGGCCCTCGTGTGGACGGCGCCGTGGGACGAGCATCTGGTCCGCACCGGCGTCTGGACGTACGCCCCCGACCGGGTGCTGGCCAGCCTCGGTTCGGTCCCACTCGAGGAGTACGCCTTCGTCGTCCTGGAGGTGCTCCTCGTCGGCGCCTGGGCGCTGCGCACTGGCGCCCTGCCCGTCCCGCCCGTGCGCCCCGCACCGGCCGCCTCGCGGCGTCGCGGCGCACTTGCCTGGGTCGCCGTCGCCCTCGCGGGCCTGCTGCTGAGCGTGCTCGGTGGCCAGCTGCGCTACCTCGGCCTGCTGCTGCTGTGGGGCCGGCCCGCCGCTGGCCCTGCAACGCCTGGTCGCGGGCGACGTGCTGGCCGCCCGGCGCGCGGCCCGCCTGCACACCGCACTGCCGGCCGCGCTG
>JAYVYM010000174.1:0-6822 GCA_043784245.1 Frankiales bacterium | reverse complement strand
ACGCCGAGCCGCTCCACCAGGCGCGCCCGCATCGGCACGATCCCCAGCTCCTCGAGCTCCAGGACGGTCTCGAGGTACTGGTCCACGGCTGGGTGGTGGCCGGTGGACATGGCGCGATCCTACGGCGCCGCCGCCGGACGGCCGGGAATCGCGAACCGGGGCATCCGGTTGAACAGGACGTCTCGCCAGGTGCGCACGGCGACGTTGTGTGGGAAGGGAGATCGGATGCTTGTCACCGCTCCGGAGCTCGGGCTGCGGGAGCCCATCGGGCACCGCGCCGAGAGCTGGCCGGCCCGGCCGGTCATGGGCGGGCGCTTCGGCACTGCCCGAGTAGGCTCGGCGGCACGGTCTACAGACCGTTCCCTGCAGGAGGTGGGCACCGTCGAGACCGAGACCAGCGAGCAGCGCAGCGCGCGCTTCGAGCGCGACGCGCTGCCTTTCCTTGACCAGCTGTACTCCGCGGCGCTGCGCATGACGCGCAATCCGGCCGACGCCGAGGACCTGGTACAAGAGACGTTCGTCAAGGCCTTCGCGGCCTTCCACCAGTTCCAGGAAGGTACCAACTTAAAGGCTTGGCTCTACCGCATCCTCACCAACACTTTTATCAACAACTACCGGAAGAAGCAACGGCAGCCGCTGCAGTCGCCGACCGAGGAGATCACGGACTGGCAGCTCGCTGCTGCTGAGGGTCATACCTCGCGCGGGCTGAAAAGTGCCGAGACCGAGGCGCTGGACCACCTGCCTGACAGCGATGTCAAGGAGGCCCTCCAGCAGCTACCGGAGGACTTCCGGATGGCGGTCTACCTGGCTGACGTCGAGGGGTTCTCCTACAAAGAGATCGCCGAGATCATGGGTACGCCGATCGGCACCGTGATGAGCCGCCTGCACCGCGGGCGGCGTGGACTGCGCACCAAGTTGGCCGACTATGCGGTCGAACGCGGCTTGGTCAAGGCCGGTGCGGGTCCGGACGGGCTGGCCGCCTCATGAGCTGCGGTGACCCCCACGAGACGCCGTGCAGCGAGGTTCTCGAGGCTGTCTACCTCTACCTCGATGGCGAGCAGGACTCCGCCTCGCACGACCACGTCCGGATTCACCTCGACGAGTGTTCGCCGTGCCTGCGGCAGTACGGCCTGGAGCAGGCCGTCAAGGCTCTCGTCGCCCGGTGCGGCGGCAGCGACCCGGTGCCGAGGGAGCTGCGCGAGCGGGTGCTGGTGCGTATTGCGCAGGTACGCGTCGAGATCGACGCCATGGAGTACCGCGCCGACTGAGCGGCTGTTGCCCTAGGGTTCCCGGCCATGACATGGCTGGTGACGGGTGGTGCGGGCTACATCGGTGCGCACGTGGTGCGCGCGATGGTGGCTGACGGGCAGTCGGTGGTGGCGCTGGACGATCTGTCCACCGGGGATGCGGCACGCGTGGATCGGGGTGCGACCCTTGAACGCGGCAGCATTCTGGACCGGGGGCTGGTACGTCGGGTGCTGCGCGAGCACGAGGTCACCGGAGTGGTGCACATCGCCGGCAAGAAGCAGGTTGGCGAGTCCGTCGCCGACCCGCTGCTGTACTACCGAGAAAACCTCGAGGGCCTCGTCGCGCTGCTCGACGGCTGCCGGGCCAAGGGCGTCGACCGGTTCGTGTTCTCCTCCAGCGCCGCCACCTACGGCCTGCCCGACGTCGACCTCGTCAGCGAGGACACCCCCGGCTCCCCGCTGTCGCCGTACGGCGAGACCAAGCTTGTCGGTGAGTGGCTGCTGCGCGACTGCGAGCGGGCCTACGGCATGCGGGTGATGTCACTGCGCTACTTCAACGTCGCCGGCGCGGCTACTGCTGCCCTGGGGGACTCCGGCATCACCAACCTGGTGCCCATGGTGTTCGACAGGATCGAGGCCGGCGAGCGCCCCCGGGTGTTCGGTGACGACTACCCGACGTCCGACGGCACCTGCGTACGTGACTACGTCCACGTCGCCGACATCGCCGACGCGCACCTCGCGGCCGCGCGGGCGCTGGACACCGGCGAGCCCGGGGCGACGTACAACGTGGGTCGCGGTGCGGGCTCCAGTGTCCTGGACGTCCTGCGCGTCGTCGCTGAGGTGACCGGCCGCGACACCACGCCCGACATGGTGGCGCGTCGGCCGGGCGACCCCGCGCGAATCGTCGCGCAGGTGGACCGGATCCGGGCGGAGCTCGGCTTTTGCGCCGGCCGCGACCTGGTGGCGATGGTCGACAGTGCCTGGACGGCCTGGCGCGCGGCCCGCGACCACCTCTGAGCCACCCGCAGACGCGACGAGCCCCGGCCGGCCGGCCGGGGCTCGTGGTGCGGGGGCGGTCAGGCGTTGGGGCGGTTGCCGTGGTTCGCCTTGCTCTTCTTGCGCGCGCGCTTCTTGCGGCCCTTCTTGGCCATGTGTCCTCCTCGAGTAGGCGTGCCCTCCAGGGTGGCACAGCCGCCCGTCGCCGTCCGCCGCCCCCGGGCTCGGCGCCCTCACGGCTGCGCGAGCAGGTGTTGGGCAGTCTCGAGGTCGGTGACGAGCGCGTTCACCCAACCGCCCAGCAGCGCCGCCCGAATGGCGAGGTACTTGCTGGGGCCGCCTGCCACTGCCAGGACCCGGTCTGCGTCCGCGAGCTGCTGCAAGGTGACGCCGACGACGAGGTCGTCCAGCTCTGATTCGAGAGGTGTTCCATCCTCCCTGATAAATCGAAGATTCACCTGGCCGACAGCCCCGAGGTCCCGCGCGTACTGGAACTGGTCTGCGGTGAAGAAGTTCTCGCCGGTGACGAGTGGCGCCACGATTTCACACGTTCCGATGCCGACAAGAGCCAGCTGGACCCGGTCGAGCAGCGCAAGAACGCGGCGGGCATCGGAATCGTAGGAGAGCAGCGCCTCTCGTACCGCGCGGTTCGGCACGACACCGGGTGTCCGCAGGAACAACGGCTCCGCCCCGGTCAGCGCCGCGAGCTGCCGGGTGGCATCGGCAGCCTCGTGCTGGCTGGTGGCGGGGCCGACGTCACCGAGCATCTCGACGACGTACTTCACGGAGGACTGCAGTGGCCCCAGCGCCGCGACCGTGGCGCGCAGCGACCTGCTCCAGGAGGTGAAGCCGACGACTTCAGCCTCGAAGGGATGAGCTCGCAGCCAGCCGGCAACCAGTTGGCCGAGGGAGTCGACGAGTTCTGACTCGGCACTCTCCTTCCCCCCGGCCACGTCGAAGACATGCGCTTCTCGAAGGCCGTAGCGCTGCTCCAGCTGCTCCTCGAGCTCGGCGTGCAGTCCGTCAGGGGCCACCACGGTGGTCTGCACGATCCCCGTGGAGACGGCGAGGTCCAGTAACCGCGACACGCGGGACTGGGAGATGCTCAGCCGTTCGGCGATGTCGCGCTGACGCATGCGCCGGTTGTGATAGAGCCAGGCGACCTTCGTCATGAGTCGTTGCTGATCAAGGGTTGTGCTGTCCGTCATCTCCGGATCCTCCGCTAGGTCCGAGCAATCCCGCAATGTTCCAACGCCTCGGCGCGACGTCCCGCCCGGGGCTTGACGGTGACCTGTGCCACTCCTACAGTGCATCAACACGCTACCCAAGCATAAATATGCCAGCCTGGCAACGGGCGCTGCAGAGGAGAACACGGTGCGAGAGCTGTCACGAACGACGCGGGGCATCACCACGGCGGCTCTGGCCGCCATGCTTGCCAGTGCATGCGGGGGCTCCGGCACGTCGTCATCGGCGCCGGCTGCCACGACCGCCGGGAACGCGCCTGCGAGTGCCGCCGCCGGCGGCAAGAAGTTGCGCATCGGCGTCTCGATCGCCGATCAGAAGTCGCTGTTCTACATCGCCGAGGCCGACGGCATCAAGAAGGCGGCCCAGGAGATGGGCGCGGAGGTCGTGCTGCTCTCCGCCGACAACAACTCGACGCAGCAGGTCAACCAGGTCAATGACCTGCTGACGCAGGGCGTCGATGCGCTGATCTTCACCGCCCAGGACGCGACCTCTGCCGCGGCGGGGGTGCGCGCGGCAAACAAGGCCAAGGTTCCGGTTGTCGCGGTGGACGAGAAGCCCGAGGACGGTAACGGCCAGCTGGGGACATACATCGCGACGGACAGCGTCAAGGCTGCCGATGCGCTGTGCACCTGGATGTTCCAGAAGATGGGCGGGTCTGGCGAGATCGGCATCCTGCAGGGCGTCCTGGGGGCAACAGCCGAGCAGCAGCGCAGTGCTGGCTGCAAGAAGGCACTGGACGCAAATCCCAACATCAAGGTCGTGGCCAAGCAGTCCGCGAACTGGGACGAGACCGAGGGCTTCAAGGCGGCACAGAACATGCTGCAGGCGAACCCGGGCATCAAGGCGATCTTCGGCGAGAGCGATGCCATGGGCCTCGGTGCCGCCAAGGCAGCGAAGGCCGCCGGACGCAAGATCATCGCGGTGGGCATCGACGGGTTCCCCACAATGATCGACGGCATCAAGAATCGCCTCACCGACGCCACTCAGGCCCAGATCCCCTACGTCATGGGTCAGCTCGCGGTCAAGAACGCCATCTCGCTCACGAAGGGCGAGAAGGTTCCGGCGGTGCAGTACCAGGACACCGTGCTGGTCACTCAGGAGACCGCTGCGACCGTCGACCCGGTGCAGTTCTACGGGCCCAACGTCAAGTAGTTCAGGCGAGTCCGACGATCGGCCGGTGAGGAGATGGCGATGAACAGTGAGGGAGGTTTCCCCATGGTTGGAACGGCACTTACGTGCAGCGATCTGGTGAAATCCTATGCGGGCATTCGCGTCCTCAAGTCCGTCAGCCTCAGTGTTTCCGCCGGCGAGGTGGTCGGGCTGATCGGAGAGAACGGAGCCGGCAAGTCGACGCTGTCGTCCATCCTTGCCGGCGTGATCGCCGCCGACTCGGGGTCGATGTCGCTCGACGGCGAACCGTTCGCGCCGCACTCACCGCACGACGCCCTGGAGCGGGGGGTCGCCCTCATCCACCAGGAGATCCGGATGGTCCCTGCCCTCTCGGTGGCTGAGAACATCTTCCTGGGGCGGCTGCCCACCTCCGCCGGCCGAGTGGCAACCGCCCGCATGAACACGGAGGCGGCAGCTGCCCTGGGGATGCTGGGCATTGACCTGGACCCGCGGCGGACCGTCCAGGGACTGTCGATGGCGGCCCAACAGGGAATCGAGATCGCCAAGGCCATCTCCCGTCGCCCCCGCTACGTCATCTTCGACGAGCCGTCGGCTTCGCTCACCGAACATGAGACCGACAAGATCCTCGAGCACATCCAGGTGCTGCGCTCGCAAGGTGTGGGTGTCGTCTACATCTCTCACAGGTTGGACGAGGTTCGGCGGGTCGCCCAGCAGATCGTCTGTCTTCGGGACGGCCAGCTGGTGGAGGCGTGGGCGACCGGGGACGTGCCGCACAGCCAGCTGGTCAAGGCGATGGTGGGTCGGGACTTCACCTTCGAGCACCAAGCCCCCGAGCCGGCGCGCGAGAAGGTGGTCCTTGACGTGCGGGATCTCGGCCGTAAGGGGGTGTTCGAGGGCATCTCCTTCGCCCTGAGCCAGGGTGAGATTCTTGGGATCGCCGGTCTGGTCGGTGCGGGTCGTACCGAGGTTGTGCGTGCCCTTGCCGGCGCGGACAGGGCGGACTCGGGCGAGGTGGTCCTCGAGGGCAAGAAGCTCGCGATACGAAACCCGTCGTCGGCTATCAGCGCCGGGATCGTCATGGTGCCCGAGGATCGCAAGGGCCAAGGTCTGCTGCTGCGGAGAACCAGTTGCGAGAACATCGCTTCGCCCTGGGAGAAGACGCTGGGTCGCGGGCACCTCATCACGCAGTCGAAGATCAGCAAGATGGCGGCGAAGAGCCGGGTCGAGTTTGACATCCGCGGATCCCTGGACGCTCCGTCTGGTCGTCTGTCCGGCGGCAACCAGCAGAAGGTTCTGCTCGCCAAGTGGCTTGTCAAGACTCCCAAGGTGCTCATCCTGGACGAGCCGACACGCGGCGTGGACGTGGGCGCCAAGATGGCGATCTACAAGATCGTGCGAGATCTCGCGGCATCGGGCGTCGCAGTCATTGTCGTCTCATCCGAGCTCGAGGAAGTGCTGGGCCTGTCTCACCGGATTCTCGTGATGGCCGGTGGTCGGCAGCGTGGCGTCCTTGACCGTGCGGATGCCAGCGCGGAGGCGGTCATGCGGCTCGCCGTTCCGCAAACGACAAGTGGGCTCACGACATGACCGAGAAAGACACCTACGAGACCCGGTCCATCGGGGAGGAATCATGAGCATGCGGAGCATCGACAGCGGCAAGGACTCGGCCCCGGAAGCCCGCGAGCAAGCGCCGGCGCCGCTTATTGACAACCCCCGGCAGCGGCTCAGTGCGGTGCGCGAGGCGTTGAAGGGACTCGGTGGCCCGCTGGGCGGCCTCCTCGTCATGGTGATCGCGATGTCGTTCCTGTCGCCGTTCTTCCTCACGACAAGAAACCTCAGTAACATCGTCACGCAGGTGTCCGACGTGGGAATCATGGCGGCCGGCGCCGCAGTCGTGATCCTGATCGGCGGCATCGACCTGTCCGTGGCTGCGGTGATGGCCCTGACCATGATGTTCACGGCTTGGTTGTACCGCAGCCACGGTGTGCCCTTCTCCGCCGCGCTGCTGGCCGGGCTGCTGCTCGGTGGCCTGGTGGGACTGATCAACGGACTGCTCTCGACGTACGGGCGGGTACAGCCCTTCGTCGCCACTCTGGCGACCATGTCAGGGTGCGCAGGGCTGGCGCTGTACATCACGAACGGCAGCACCATCAATGGCTTCCCGACCTGGTTCGGCAACCTCACGTCGGTGAGCTTCTTTGGC
>JAYVYM010000173.1:0-7753 GCA_043784245.1 Frankiales bacterium | reverse complement strand
CGGACATCGGCGAGCTCGCGGTGCAGCCGCTCGACGGCCCCGAGCACGCCGTCGGGCGGCAGTGTGGGGTCGGCGCGACCGAGCAGCGGCCGCATCGCCCGCAGCGCCCGCCGGTGCGCCGGGAACACCTTCTCGACGTACCACGCCAGAACCTCGGGCAGCGCCAGCAGCCGGAGCGTCTCGCCGGTCGGCGCACAGTCCACGACGACGAGGTCGAACCGCCCGGACTCGACCTGCGCGCGCAGCTCGAGTAGGGCCAGCACCTCGTCGGCGCCCGGCAACACGATGAGCTCCTCGGCCTGCAGTGCGTCGACCCCCGCGCGGGCAAGCAGCCCTCGCAGGTAGGCCTGGACGTCGTGCCAGCTGCGCTCGAACGCGGCCTGTGTGTCGACCTGCATGGCATACAGCCCGGCGTCCACCTCGCTCGGCTCACCGGTCAGCGGCACCCCGAATGCGTCGGCGAGCGAGTGCGCCGGGTCGGTCGAGAGCACCAGTGCCTTGACACCCCGTGACGCGGCGAGCGCCGCGGTGGCCGCCGCGGTCGTGGTCTTGCCGACACCGCCCTTGCCGGTGAACATCAGGACGCGCACGGCACCCCCTGGCTGCTGGGTCCGCGACGCTACCCGAGCGACTCGACGCGCTTCTTGAGCTCCTTGAGAGCGCCGTCGACGATCCGCTTCTCGATCTTGCGGCGCATCGGCCCGATCATCGGGATCCTGGAGTCAATCTTCAAGTCGTACCGCACGTCGGTGCCGCCGCCAGCCGGCACCAGGCGGTACGACCCGATCTGGGACTTCTGCAGGGTGCTCGGCTCGACCAGCGTCCAGCTGACCCCATCGGCCGCCCAGAGGTAGTCAAGGACGTACTCGTCGTTCATGCCGCTGCTGGAGATGCTGAAGCGGACCTGCCTCGGCCGGCCGTCCGGCTCGGTGTCCAGGACCTCCACGCTCTTGATCTCGCCGTTCCACTCCGGGTAGGCGTGGACATCCGCGATCACCTGCAGGACATCTTGCGGGGGCGCGCCAATCTGCAGGCTGGAGCTGGTCTGGTCGGCCACGCGGTCCTCCTCGGTGCGGTCGAGCGCAGGCTAGCGCCCGCCCAGGACCAGAATCACGAGATCAGCAGGGCCGCCCCGGCGGTCAGCAGCATCACCAGCACCACGGCGAGGACCGCCAGCCCGTACAGCTGGGAACGGCGCAGCCGTGACAGGTCACCGACGCCAGGCAGCACCAGCGCCGGGACGTCGCCGGTGAGGCCGGACAGGAAGGCGCGCCCGCAGGCACAGCACTCGGTCTCCGCGAAGCTGCTGAGTGCACCGCACCCACCGCAGGGCCAGGAGGGGGCCGCCGGGGGCAGCGCGGGGGGCGGGGCGGGCGCAACGTCGACCGCAGCCGGGCGCAGATCCAGGAAACACTGCGTGCACCAGGGCGCGCCGGGCCTGCTGAGGGCGGCGCATCGCGGGCACGCCGGCGCAACGAGGTCGGTTGCCACGATCGCTGCTTCGGCGGGTTCGCGGCAGCCCTTGAGCAAAAGCTCAGGCGGCGCGTGCCTGCGCGATACCCTGACTTTGTCACACGTGCGACTTAGCCCCACCCCGATCTGGAGGAGAACACCCGGTGCAGGAGTACTCCACGCCCGCCCTGCTCGACCTGGATGCCAACGCGTGCCTGCTGGATGCGGTGGCCGCCCACGCGGCGGACTCGCCCGACGCCGTCGTGTTCACCCGTCGAGTCGAAGGGGGCTGGGAGTCGGTCACCGCCCGGGAGTTCGCCGCCGAGGTGCGGGCGCTGGCCGCCGGGCTGGTGGCCCGCGGGGTGCAGGCCGGCGACCGGGTCGCCCTGATGAGCCGCACGCGGTACGAGTGGACGCTGTGCGACTACGCGATCTGGACGGCTGGCGCGGTCACCGTGCCGGTCTACGAGACGTCCTCCGCCGAGCAGGTGCAGTGGAACCTCGTCGACTCCGGGGCGGTGTTGGCAATCCTGGAGAGCGCGGCGCACCGCGCAACCTACGACGAGGTCGCAGGCCGGCTGCCCGCCGTGCGGCACGTCATCGAGATCGACGCAGGCGGGCTGGTCGAGCTGGCCGCTGCCGGACACCCGGTCGACGACGCCGTTCTCACCGAGCGGCGCGCCACCCTCGGCCCGGACAGCTTGGCCACCATCATCTACACGTCGGGCACGACCGGTCGCCCCAAGGGCTGCGAGCTCACCCACGCCAACCTGCTCGGCACCGGTCGCAGCGCGAGCACCGTGCTGCCGGAGCTGTTCAACACCGCCGGCAGCACGCTGCTGTTCCTCCCGCTCGCGCACGTCTTCGCCCGACTTATTCAGGTCGCGTGCGTCGAGACCCGGGTTTCGATGGGGCATACGGCCGACATCAAGAACCTGCTTGCGGACTTCCAGAGCTTCCAGCCGACGTTCATCCTGTCGGTGCCCCGGGTGTTCGAGAAGGTGTACAACACCGCCCGGCAAAGGGCGCACAGCGAGGGCAAGGGCAAGATTTTCGACGCCGCCGAGAAGGTCGCCATCGCCTACAGCGAAGCGGTCGGGGCCGGCCGGGTCGCCCTTCCGCTGCGCCTACAGCACACCCTGTTCGACCGGCTGGTCTACGGCAAGCTCCGGGCGGCGCTGGGCGGTCAGGTGGCCTGGGCAGTGTCCGGGGGCGCGCCGCTCGGTGCCCGGCTCGGGCACTTCTTCCGTGGAATCGGGGTCACCGTCCTTGAGGGTTGGGGGCTGTCGGAGACCAGCGCCGCCGGCTCTGTCAACACCCCGGCGGAGCTCCGGATCGGGAGCGTCGGGCGGCCCTCCCCGGGTGTGACGATCCGGATCGCGGGCGACGGCGAGATCCTGATGGCCGGCGAGAACGTCTACCGCGGCTACTGGCGCGATCTCGCCGCGACCGCCGAGACGGTCAAGGAGGGCTGGTTCCACACCGGCGACATCGGCCAGCTCGACGCCGACGGGTTCCTGACCATCACCGGACGCAAGAAAGAGCTGATCGTCACGGCTGGCGGGAAGAACGTCGCCCCGGCCGTGCTGGAGGACCGGCTGCGGGCCCACCCGCTGGTGAGCCAGTGCATGGTCGTCGGGGATCAGCAGCCGTACATCGCCTGCCTGGTCACGCTGGATCCCGAGGCCCTCGGCCCCTGGCTGACGGAGAAGGGTCGGCCCGGGCTGCCCGTCGCCGCGCTCGTCGAGGACCCCGACCTGCTCGCCGAGATCCAGGGGGCTGTCGACGAGGCGAACCGGGCGGTCTCCAAGGCTGAGGCGATCCGCCGGTTCAGTGTCCTGGCGGTCGACTGGACCGAGGAGGCCGGCCAGCTGACGCCCTCGCTCAAGCTCAAGCGCCGCGTCGTCATGGCGGAGTTCGCCGACGACGTCGCCGCGCTCTACCCGGGCCACTAGCTCCGCGCGACAGGGCGGGCCCGGGGCGGCAGGCTCCGGGGGAGGGCGCGTTGTGGGTCGGCGCGCTGCAGTAGCCCGCTCTACCCGCCGAGAGGGAGTTGTGGAGCCCGTCCTGCGTGCGTCCGGCCTGGTGGTCGACTTCGGCCGAGTCCGGGCGGTCGCCGGCTTCGACCTGTCCGTCGGCGCACGTACGTCGGTCGCGCTGATCGGGCGCAATGGCGCCGGCAAGAGCACGACGATGCGGGTACTGGCGGGTGTCCTGCCGCCCAGCGCCGGCCGGGTCCTGGTCGCCGGCACCGACGCAGCGGTCGACCCGGCCGGGGTGCGCGCCCTGGTGGGCTACTGCCCGGACGTCGGCGGCCTGGTGCCGCGCGCCACCCCTTGGGAGCACCTGCAGCTCGCGGCCCGGCTCCGCGGCCTGCCGGGCGGCTGGCAGGATCGCGCGGATTCCCTGCTCACCCGGTTCGACCTGCAGAGCGCGGCCGACCGGATCACCGCAGGCTTCTCGCACGGCATGGGGCGGCGGCTGTCGGTGCTGCTGGCGGCCTTCCATGAGCCCCGACTGCTGCTGCTGGACGAGCCGTTCGACGGCGTCGACCCGCTCGGGGTCGACGTCACGTTGGAGATCATTGCGCAGGCCCGGGCCGGTGGGGCCGCCGTGCTGGTCAGCACGCACCTGCTGCCGCTGGCCGTCGAGGCGTGCGATGAGGCCGTCGTACTCAGGGGCGGGGTCGTCGTCGCCGCGGCACCGACCACGGAGTTGGCCGGCGACGGGGGCCGCGCCCGCTACCGCTCGCTCATCGCGTGACCGGCGCCGCCACGCAGGTCCTTGCGCTGTTGGCGCTGCGCTGGCAGATGGCGCGTGGCCCGGGCGTACGCCTGGCCGTGTGCCTCGCCGGCCTGGGCGCCGGGTGGCTGCTGATGCTGTCCCTGCAGGCCGCGGGTGCGCTCGAGCCCGCCGCCCTTGAGACCGCGGCAGCACTGGCGCCGGAGGCTTTCCTCGGCTTCGCCGTCCTGGCCCTGATTGCCCCGCTCACCGCGGCCGGCGGCGAGGTGGTGCCCCCCGAACAGCTGGTGGCCTTCCCCGTACGCCCGCAGGCGCAGTTCCTCGGCGCACTGATGCTGGCCCCGCTCAACCTGGTGTGGGTCGTGCAGCTGCTGGTGCTCGGCGTCGAGGTCTCCAGCCTGACCCTGGGCGGCAACCTGGCCGCCGGAGCATTGACCGCCGCGGTGTTCGTGCTCTTCGCCACCGTGCTCGGGCAGGCGCTGGCCTGGACGGTGGTCGGGCTGCGGGAGACCAGGGCGGGGCGACGGGTGGCACTGCTTGCGGGTGCGGCCGTCGTGGCCACCGCGCTCGCGGTGGTGCACAGCGGTGCCGGCCAGGCCACCCTCGACCATGCGCCGACCCGCCTGGTGGTGCGCGCCGTCGTCGCCGGTGGCGCCGGTGACCTCGGAACCTGGGCAGGTGTCAGCGCGGCGCTGCTGCTCGCGACGGCCGTCGTGGCGCTCACCGGCCTGCGGGCGTGCGCCTGGGCGCTGCGCCGAACAGGCGGCACGGGCGCGCCGGGCGACGCCCGCGACCTGCGGCGGCGGCGCCCGCGACCCAGCGCGCTGCGCGAGCTGGTGGCGCTGGACCGAGCCAGCGTCTGGCGGGCGCCCGCGCTCAGACGCGGTGGTCTGGTGCTCGCGCTGCTGCCGGGCGTGGCCGCCGCCGGCGCGCGGGTGCCGTGGTCCTCCCTCGCCGTCTTGCCCGGCCTGGTCGCAGCGGGCAGCGGGCTGCTGTTCGGCATCAACGCCTTCGCGCTCGACGGCTCCGGCGCGACGTGGCTGGCCTCGCTGCCCGTCCCGCCTGCCCTCGTGGTCCGCGCGAAGCTGCTGGTGCTCACCGAGACGGTGCTGGGCGCGGTCGTGCTCGCCGCCACGACCGGCGCGCTGCGCGCCCCTGCCGGCCCGACCACCGCCGAGCTCGTCGCCGTCGTCGCCGCCGCGCTGGCGTGCACCGCTGTCGTGGTCGCGACCGGGCTGCACCTGTCGGTGGCGGCCCCCCACCGCGCCGACCTACGGGGTCCGCGCGACGCCATCGCCCCACCGGGGGCGCTGGCCGTCGCAAGCGTGCGCCTGTCGCTGCCTACCGCCCTCACCGGCCTGCTCGTCGGCGCCGGCGGGGCCGGCCCCTGGTGGCTGCCACCGCTGCTGGCGGCCGGCCCGCTGGCCCTGTCCGCGGTGTCGCTGCGCACGAGCCTCGGGCGCTGGGAGGACCCGGTCGTGCGCGGCCGCGTCGTGCAGGTCGTAGCCAACGGCTAGCCGGTAGCTGCTCCTCGCCTCGGGATGGCCTGCTGATGTCGTTCAGGTCGTGGCCTGACTGTCAGGTCCGATGCCGGCTCGGCTCCGGGGCGCGAGCCCGGCCGCGAGCTCGGTGCGCGACCGGATGCCGAGTTTGGCGTACACGTGGCGCAGGTGGTACTCCACCGTCTTGGGGCTGAGGAACAGCGCCGCCGCGGCCTCCCTGGTCGTGCGCCCCTCGGCCAGCAACCGGGCGACCTGCAGCTCCTGCGGAGTCAGGCCGTCCAGAGCCCGGGTGCCGCGGCGCTGCGCTGTCTCGCCGGTGGCGCGCAGCTCGCCGGCGGCCTGGTCGGCCCACGGGGCGGCGCCGAGGGCCTCGAAGCTGGCCAGCGCCGCGCGCAGCGGCGGCCGGGCGTCGACCCGGCGGCGGGCCCGGCGCAGGCGGGCGCCGTACGCCAGCTGGGTCCGGGCCAGCTCGAAGGTGTCCAGGGTCAGCGCGTGCTGCTCGAAAGCCCGGCCGACGTGCTCGTCGATCTCACCGTCGGGGCAGGTCAGCGCCTGCGCCCTGGCCGCCCGGGCCAGCGCCCAGGGCTGGCCCTTCGCCACCGCCCGCACGACATACCGGGCGGCAATTTCTCGCGCCTCGTCGTCGCGACCGGCCCGGACCAGCGCCTCGACCAGCTCAGGTGCCGGCGAGATGTCCACATCGACCAGGCGGAGCTCGGTCAGCAGGGCCTCCAGTCGGTCCAGGTGGCCGACCGCGACCTCCTGCCGCCCACGACCGAGCTCGAGCTCCCCCACCGCGAACAGCGACCAGCACTGGAACGTCGCGAGGTTGCGGGGGGCGCACAGCAGCGTCACCTCGTCCGCGTGCGTACGACACGCCGCCTCCCGGCCCTGCCGGGCCTCCAGCCAGGCGAGGCCCGCAAGGCAGGCCGCCAGGTCGGCGGGCTGGTTTGCCTCCCGGGCCAGGTGGATCCCCTCGGTATAGGTCAGCTCCGCCACGTCCCAGCGGTCCGTCGTGGCCTGATCCCGACCGATGTAGAACAGCAGGAACGGCAGCCCGCCGATGACGCTGCGCCGACGCAGGCTGTCGACAACGACGTCCACGAGGTCGCGCCCGCTCCCACTCTCGCGCAGGAAGAGCGGGCCGATCACGAGCCACGGCGCGACCCGCGGGTCCTCCACCAGCGGGTCCGTCAAGGCGACCTGCTGCACCACCCGGCGGATGGCTGCCGGTCCACCGCGGCCGGCCAGCACATCCGCCACGCCCACGGCCAGCGCGCCGACCAGGCGGCTGCGGGCGCTGGTCACTCGCGGGGCGAGCCCGCCGATGCTCGCTGCGACCTGCAGGACGGTCGTCGTGTCGCCCAGGAAGAAGCACGCCTGGATCGCATCCGAGAGCAACATGACCGCCGCGTCCGGGTCGATATCGGCGATGTCGGTACCGCCCGCTATCAAGATGTCACGGGCCTGCTCCACCGATCCGGTCCGCGCCGCGATGTCGCCGGCCAGACCGGCGATGACGGCCCGGACGGCCGGTGCCGGACCGAGCGCGGATGCGCTGGTCACCAGCGCACCGGCGCGCGCACCCAGCCCGGCCTGCCACGCGGATTCCGCAGCCGACACGAGGCGGTCGAGGCGGTCGCGCGGGTCCGGGCTGAGCCGGGCCGCACGTTCGAAGGCGCCCGAGGCGACTGCGTGGGCGCTGCGGCCGCGGGCGCTGCGCCCCACGGCGGCCAGGGTGCCGGCGACAACCTCGTCCGGACCGATGGCGGCCTCCCCGAGATGCCACGCCCGACGATCGGTGTCCGCTACGGGCAGGGTCGCAGCCAGGGCGGTGTGCACGGCGCGCCGCAGGGCCGGTGCCGCGTCGGAGTACACGGCCGAGCGGACCAGGTCGTGTCGGAAGGCGACACCGGCGCCGGAGACCGTCAGCAGACCGGCCTCCTGAGCCTCATCCAGGGCGGCGAGGTCGACGCCGAGCAGTCGGCAGGCATCTGCCAAGAGATCGATGTCGCCGCCACCGGCCGCCGCGACCAGGACGACGGTCCGGGCCGCCA
>JAYVYM010000172.1:0-7076 GCA_043784245.1 Frankiales bacterium | reverse complement strand
CGTGCCCGCGGCGAGCGGCGAGGACGGCGTCAGCGACGCGCCCGTCCCGCCCTGGGTCAGCACCACTCGGGCGGGCATGGCGGCGCCTGCGGCCGAGGTGAGCGAGAAGGAGACGGCGGCGATCGGCTTGTTGAAGCTCGCCGTGACCGTGGTCGACAGCGGGAGAGAGTTGGACCGGTCGAGGGGCGTGGCTGTGAGCAGGGTCGGCGCGCCGGCGTCGGTGGACGTGTCTCCGTTGAACGTGAAGTCGACGCCATAGCTCGTCGACCCGAAGGTGTCCGTCGGGAACCCGCTGGCTCCGGCGTGGAAGACGCCGTTGGCCCCGGCCGCGCCGTCAGCAGGTGCGAGCAGCGGTGCAACGTAGACCGGCTTGCCGGCGAGCGCCGAAGGCTCGGCCGCGTAGTGGCCGGCGTCGGTGTGGTAGGACGCGACGTAGGTCGTGTTGGCGGTGACGGCGACCGGGCTGGCGAACGTCAGGGTCTGCCAGCCGGAGGCGCTCTCGGCCGTGAAGGTCCCGGTCGCGAGCAGCTGTCCGGTGTTGCTCCAAAGCGAGCCGGTGTGGGTGCCGGTGTTGGCGGTGCTCTTGTAGAACCGGACCCCGGTGACCGTGCCCGAGATCGTGGGCTGGATCCGCAGGCCGAGCTCGTACGCCTGGGCGTCCCCGCTGTCCTGCGTGGCCGGGACGGTGGTGTTGTAGAGCGTGCAGGGACACGTGCGCGCGCTGACCGCGAGTGAGGTCGACGTCGGGGTGACCTGGCGGTTGAGGCTGTCGTCCGACGCCCGGACCTGCAGCGGGAAGGTGCCTGGAGCGGTCGGCGTGTACGTGTAGCTCCAGGAGGTGGACGTCCCTGCGACGACACCCGCCGCCGGGTGCCAGCTGGCGCCGCTGTCGAGCGACACCTCCACGCCGGCGACGACGCCGCCGCTGTCGGTGGCGGTGCCCTTGATCTGGTACGGCGTCCCGACGACCGGGGCCGGGCCCGCGGTGATGCTGGTGGTGGGGCTGACGACGTCGGCAGAGGCCGAGGCAGCGACCAGGGCGGTCATCTGGGTGCGCGGCTGGATGCGCATGTCGGCGAACAGGTTCACCGTCGCCTGCTGCATGTTGCGGTCCTCGGTGCTGGCTGGGCCGTCGTGCAACGTGCTGAGCCCGAAGCTCCACTGGACGGTGCCGGCACCGAACACCAGGGCGCCGCTGGGCGCGCGGTAGAGCGTGAGGTGGTGGGTCAGCGTTCGCGGAGCCGTCGTGGACCCCTCGTCGACCAGGGCGTTCTGTACGGCCTGGTCCTGGCCCGAGAGGTTGATCAGGCCCTGTGGGCGGGCACTGTCGTCGGGGGAGACGTCGAACTCGTAGCCGAGCGTGTTGGTCGACAGGGTCGTCACCGTGCCGGGCGCGGTCGAGGCCGCTGCCGTGTCACGCCAGAAGCGCAGCTTGGCGTAGTCCGAGGCAACCTTCAGCGCGAAGTTGGTCGGCGGGTCGGAGCCGTAAATCGTCCCGGTCAGGGCGTTCTCCGGGCGGCCGCCGTCGGCGGGCGGACTCCAGCGACGGTCCCGCCAGGTCCCGGTCCAGGTCGACGGGTACTGCGGGTCCTGCGGGGTCGTGAAGTGCGTGTCCTTGTAGGTCACGAGGGTACGGAACCCGGTCGCACTGGCGTCCGTACTCGGCTCCCAGCGGGTCTTCCAGAAGACCTCGTTGCCGCTGAAGAAGGTAAGGTTGACGCCGGCGTCGCGCGCGGCCTCGACCGCCGTGCGCTGGTCGCCGGACCAGTACTCGTCGTGCCCCACCGACAGGAACGCCTTGTGGTTCTTGATGAGCGCGCCGCTCCTCGCCGAGTCGACCCCGGTCGTGTAGCTGACGTCGTAGCCGTTGCGCTCGAGGAAACTGATCATCGGGAACTCGTTCGCGAGCAGCCAGTCGTGCCCGTCCGTGATCCCCCGCGTGTTGAAGGGCCGGTTGTACGACACCTTGTAGGCGGCCTTATACGTGCTCGGGTTGCCGGGCGGGCAGGCGACCGTGCACGAGTACAGGCTGTTGCCGCCGTAGCTGTTGTAAGCCTCCCACGTCTCGTCGGAGGTCTGGAGGAGAACGTCGGAGTGGCTAGCGTCCGAACGTACGACGAAGGGGATGTGGCTGGCCCCGCCGGTGTCGAGGCGGACGAGCTGTGCCAGGTAGAGGCCCGAGACGGCCGTCGGCGGGACCGCCCAGGAGGCGGACTCGGCCCAGTTGCCGCAGTCGATCAGCCCACTCGTGGCGTCGGTGAGGCAGGGCGGCTGCGACTGCGGATAGGCCGCAGTCGGTGCGAAGCTGGTCACCAGCCGCGCGCCCAGTCCCTGGTAGTAGCCGAGGCGGTAGACGTCGACCCGGTACGCCGACGCGGTGCTCTTGACCTTGAAGCGGACGGTCGTCCCGACGTTGGCGCTGATGTCGGTGGCAAATCCCTGCAGGGTGCTGTCGCCTGACCCGACCACGTCCCACTGCGAGGCGGGTGTGCCGGGCAACTGGTTCTCGCAACCGATGACACCGGTCGTGACCGGGTCGCAGGCCGTGGCTGCCGGCGCCAGGGCCACGGCCTGGACCATGACCTGGGCCTGGACCTGGGCCGCGACCTGGACCTGGGCCTTGGTCGTGGCAGGGGCCGTCGCGCGGGCCCGCATCCCTGCGGTCGTAGGTGTCCAGCCGGGCAGGTGGGTCGTGCTGTCCGCGCTCGGGACCTCGTCGTCGTGGCTCGGGGCACCGGCGGTGGGGTGTCGGCTCGCTGCCGTTGCCGGCACCCGCGGCGCTGCACCAGCGGCGCGCCCGTCGGCGGGCTTCGCCACCGGGTGCGGCCGGTCAGCCGGGTTCGTGGCGGCGTGCACCGTCTTCGCCGGTGCTCCGGGGGTAGGCAGCGCGCTCGGGCCCTGGGTCGGCAGGAAGGCGGTCAGCAGGAGGACGGAGACTCCGAGGACGCAGGTGCGTCGTCCGGACACTGAGCGACGCCGTCGACCGGGCTGCTGCTGCCGTGCGGCGGGTCGCTGCATGTGCGACTGCTCCTTGAGGGGACGTGAAACGCGGGCGGTAGTCCTCACGCTAGGCAGCAGACGCGCCCAGCGGCTCGGACGGCGGGGTCAGTCCGGACTACGCCGAGTGCGGGAGGCGCGGCGTCACGAGGAGCCGCGCGCTGGCGGCAGATCCGCCGCAAGGCCGGCGCGGCGGGCCACGAAGACCGCCTCCAGCGAAGAGTGCACGCCGAGCTTGGCCAGCGTGCGACGGCGGTGGGTTCGCACGGTGTTCGGCGACAGGTAGAGCCGAGCGGCGATGTCGCCCTGGCCCAGCCCCGCCACCATGCAGCGCAGCACGTCGAGCTCCCGGGCCGTCAGCAGGCCGAGCGTGCTCGGCGCCGGCTCGCCGTGCAGGGCCAGCAGGTGCGCGAGGACGCCTGCGAGCAGCGCGCCCGGCAGCCAGCTCTGGCCGGCCGCCGTGCAGCGCAGTGCTTCGAGCAGCACCTCGATGCTGCTCTCCTTGGGGACCCAGGCGCACGCGCCCGCCCGCAGGGCCCGAACGATGACGGCCGGGTCGTCGGTGCTCCCCAGGGCGACGACCAGCGGTGCCCGGTCCAGGGCCCGCAGCTGCGCGGCCAGGGTGTCGGCAGCGCCGTCCTCGAGGTCCCAGTCGATCAGGCACGTGCCGATGTCCCTTGCCGGCACGAGGACGAGAGCCCGCAGCGGTCGGCGTACGGAGGCGACGACCTCCAGACCGTCCTCGCGGGCCAGCCGGTGGGCGAGGGCCTCACCGAACGCAGCCTGGTCGTGGACCACGAGCAGGTTTGAACGGTCCGACGTCCCCTGCCGCCCAGGGCGAGCCGCGGCGGTGATCATGTCAGCCGACCTGGGACTCGCCCAGACCGTGCTCCACGGCGTAAGCGGTCGCCTCGAGCTGGGAGTGGACGCCCAACTTGACGAGGCTGTTTTGCACGTGGGTGCGCACAGTGCTGTACGAGACCTTCATCTGGCTCGCCATGGCCGGGCCCGACTGCCCGTTGACCATGCGGCCGAGGACCTCCCGCTCCCGTGAGGTGAGCGTGTGCAGCAGCGAGGTACGGCGGCCCGTCGACCCGTCCTGCCGCAACACACCGGCGTCGAAGGCGAGCAGGCCGGATGCGACCTGGTCGAGGGCGCGCACGACGTGGTCGAGCGGCTCGTCCTTCTTGAGGAAGCCCCGGGCGCCAGCGACGACGGCCGCTCGGGCACCCGCAGCGTCCGACCGGCCGGTCAGCATGAGGATTTTGGTTTCCGGTGACACGTCGAGCACGGCGCGGACCCCGGCTGCTCCGACGTCCCCCGCAGGGAAGCTGCGGTCCATCGCGCACACGTCCGGCCGCTCCCGGCCCGCGACGACGACCGCCTCTCCTGGCTCGGCGGTCACGAACACGGTGTCCCCGCGCCCGGTCAGGACGTGGGCCAGGGACTCGGTGAACAGCAGGTGGTCGTCGCACAGCAGCACGATCACGCCATCCCCTCCGCACCGCCGAGCGGGATAAGCACTCGGACGCGCACGCCGCCGAGGTCGCTGGGCCCGCTCTCGATCCACCCGCCGTGCCGTTCGGCGATGCCCGTCGCGATCAGCAGGCCCAGCCCTGTCGAACGCTCGGCCGTGGGGGTGCCGGTACCTGAGTCGTGAACCTCGAGGACGGCGTACCGAAGCTGTGTTCCCACGCAAACCCGGACGAGACCGCGAGTTCCTGCTGCCCGTCGTGCATTCGCGAGCAGGTTGACGAGCAGGCGACGAAGCTGGACCGCATCGGCCTCGATGACGACCCTCCTGTCGAGCACGGCCTCGACAGGTGTCCAGTCCACGACGTCCACGGCCGAGCACGTCTCCGAGGCCAGGTCGCCGAGGTCGACCGGAACTCTGCATTCAGGTGAGAACGAGGCCGCCACGAGCTCCGACAGCTGATGCAGCTGCCGCCGCAGGAGAGCGAGCCGGTCGGCCCCGTCCGCGGAGAGCCCCCCCTCGGCCGCCAGGGTGACAGCAAGCGCTGATGCCACGGCGATCGGCTGCCTCAGGTCGTGGCACAACTCGCGGACCTGGTTCGACGGGTCTGTCCAGACGGACGCTAACGCCGTCCTACGACGGTCCTCGGAGAACGTGTCCCTGCGCTCCAGGGCCTCCTCGAGGTCGAAGCGGTCGATGAAGACGTCGAACCCGGCCCTGCGGGGCATCAGCTCGTCCTGTGCCACCTGTTCCCCCCGGAACACACCTGCATTTGATGAGGAGCGTATCGTGTCACCTGGATGCCGGGTGGGCTATTTGGAGGAATCCGTCCTCAGTGACCACCTGTGTGGTGATCAGTCGCCGTCAGTCGCCGTCAGTCGCCGATCCTTAGCCGCACGTCCGGCCGGACCGGTGTCGAGCGACTGCGCGAACCGAGACACCAGAGCGTCGAACTGGCGCTGCGCGTACGCGACCGGGTCCGTGGGCAGCGCTACGGGGAGGGCGGCACGCGGGCTCGGGGTCGCCGGACTCGCGGCCTCAAGGGCGTCAACCCGAGGGCGCCGGCGCCATCACCGGCATCGCCGTGGCACCGGCGCGCAGCCGCTTCGGCTGCGCGCGCACCCCGCTACCGTTGCCAAGGTGCGAGGCTGCGTTCTTACGGGTGTCGCGCGAGGCGTCACGAAGCGAGGGCAGGTAGTGGTGACGCACGAGGTCGCGAGACAGCAGACGTTCGCCGTCTGGGCTGCGGCAGCCCAGCCGGTGCGACTCGGTCTGGTAGGTGCAGGCGGCAGTGAAAGCCTCGCCCCAGTCCGGCCAGGTGCTGTTGCCGCCGGCAGGCTTGACGACGCGCCGCCGGCCGCGCGAGTCGGTGTACCGGGCGTAGAACCGCTCGGTGCCGTCGCCCAGGGGGCGGCTCTCGACCGACACCCCGGCGCGGCTCGGCCGGGCGGGGGAGGGGCGGGTGCGCCCGGTCATGACGACCGTCCTTCACCTCGACGCAGCGGGGCCGCTGGCAGGCCGGACCGCGCGCGGTTCGGCGTGGCCGTCATAGGGGCGAAAACACGTCATCATGTGCAGTTACGGCGCGCGCTGGCGTTCGAGGCGGTCCGCTGATGGAGCGTCGCATCTTCGGGCTGGAGAACGAGTACGGCGTGACGTGCACGTTCAAGGGCCAACGCCGGCTGTCTCCGGACGAGGTGGCCCGCTACCTCTTCCGCCGGGTGGTCTCCTGGGGGCGGAGCTCGAACGTATTCCTCAAGAACGGCGCCCGGCTCTATCTCGACGTCGGCAGTCACCCCGAGTACGCCACGCCGGAGTGCGACTCGGCGGTCGACCTGGTCACGCACGACAAGGCCGGCGAGCGCATCCTGGAAGGCCTGCTGGTCGACGCCGAGCGCCGCTTGCGCGAGGAGGGCATCGCCGGCGACATCTACCTGTTCAAGAACAACACCGACTCAGCTGGCAACTCCTACGGCTGCCACGAGAACTATTTGGTCGGGCGGCACGGCGAGTTCAGCCGGCTCGCCGACGTGCTCATCCCGTTCCTCGTCAGCCGGCAGATCGTGGTGGGCGCCGGGAAGGTGCTCCAGACGCCGCGCGGCGCGGTGTTCTGTGTCAGTCAGCGCGCCGAGCACATCTGGGAGGGCGTCAGCAGCGCGACAACGCGCAGCCGCCCGATCATCAACACCCGCGACGAGCCGCATGCCGACGCCGAGCGCTTCCGGCGGCTGCACGTCATCGTCGGCGACAGCAACATGAATGAGATGACGACGCTGCTCAAGATCGGTAGCGCCGATCTGGTGCTCCGAATGATCGAGGCCGGCGTTGTCATGCGCGACCTGAGCCTGGAGAACCCGATCCGGGCGATCCGTGAGATCAGCCACGACCTGTCCGGCACCCGCAAGGTCAAGCTGGCCAACGGTAAGGAGGCCAGCGCCCTGGAGATCCAGCGCGAGTACTTCGCCAAGGCCACCGACTTCGTCGACCGGCGCGGCAGTGACGAGACCGTGCGCAAGGTCCTGGACCTGTGGGGGCGCACCCTGTTGGCCATCGAGACGGGCGACCTGTCGCTGGTGGACCGCGAGATCGACTGGGTCACCAAGTA
>JAYVYM010000171.1:0-4731 GCA_043784245.1 Frankiales bacterium | reverse complement strand
CCGGGCGCCTTCACGCCGAGGGCCGGCCTGTCGGTAGCCGGAAAGGCACCGCGGGGGGCCACCGGCACGTCGGTGCGCTGGTGGCCCGATCTCCCGCTGTTCAGCAGCGGCTCCGGCGTCGACGTCGACCAGCTCCGCGCCCGCCTACGGCAGACGGCCTTCCTGGTGCCGGGCCTGGAGCTGACGGTCCGCGGCGCCGGGGCCTCCGACGAGACGTTCCGCTTCGACGGCGGCACGGTCGACTTCGCCCTGCACCTGGCGGCGGACGGAGCCGTCTGCGACCCGGTGCACCTGGTCGGTGAGGGCACCTTCCGCGAGACGGTGCCGGTGCTGGACGGGGACGGCCACCTGGCGTTGCGGGAGGTCGAGCGCACCTGCGAGGTCGACGTCGCGTTGCGCTGGGGCGTCGGCTACGACACGACGGTGCAGAGCTTCTGCAATGTCGTGGCGACCGGCCACGGCGGCACCCACCAGACCGGCTTCGAGCGGGCCCTGCTCAAGACCCTCAATGACGCCGCGAAGGCGGCCCGCGTCCTGCGGGTGAACGACGACAACCTCATCAGGGACGATGTCCTGGAGGGGCTCACCGCCGTCGTGACTGTGCGGCTGCCGGAGCCGCAGTACCTCGGGCAGACCAAGGACGAGCTCGGCACCCCCGGCGTGACGAAGATCGTCACCGAGGTGGTCAGCCGGGGGCTGCGTACCGCGTTCCTGGAGGACAGGAAGCGCAAGGCGCAGGTCCGTACGGTGCTGGAGAAGGTCGTCGCCGCCGCCAAGACCCGGCAGGCCGCCAAAGCGCACAAGGACGCCGCTCGTCGCAAGACCGCGCTGGAGTCCAGCACCCTGCCCGCCAAGCTCGCCGATTGCCGCTCGAGCGACGTCAGCCGCACCGAGCTGTGGCTGGTCGAGGGCGACAGCGCGCTCGGCACCGGAAAGCTCGCCCGCAACTCGGAGTTCCAGGCGCTGCTCCCCCTGCGCGGCAAGATCCTGAACGTCCAGAAGGCCGGCGTCTCGGAGATGCTCGCCAACGCCGAGTGCGCCGCGATCATCCTGGTGGTCGGCGCCGGCACCGGCCGGACGTTCGACCTGGAGCAGATGCGGTACGGCAAAGTCATCCTCATGATGGATGCCGACGTCGACGGCGCCCACATCCGCTGCCTGCTCATCACCTTGTTCGCGCGCTACATGCGGCCGGTCATCGAGCAGGGCAGGCTCTACGCCGCCGTGCCGCCGCTGCACCGGATCGAGGTCGCCGGCTCGAAGGCGCCCATCTACACCTACTCCGAGAAGCAGATGCAGGCCGAGCTGAAGAAGATCGCGGCCCGCGGCGCCCGGGTGAAGGGTCAGATCCAGCGCTACAAGGGGCTCGGCGAGATGGACCCCGACCAGCTGGCCGACACCACGATGCACCCGGCGAGCCGCACGCTGCGCCGGATCAGGGGCGGCGAGGTCGACGCGGCCGAGCGGGCGCTGGAGCTGCTGATGGGCAATGACGTCGCCCCGCGCCGCGACTTCATCGTCGCCAACGCCGCGCGGGTCGACCGCGACGCCCTCGACACCTGATGCCCCCGCGCCGGCGGCAGACCCGCAGCGACATCGCACCTTTCGAGGGCGAGGGCACGATCCTGGAGACCAGCCTGGTCCAGGAGATCGAGAGCTCCTACCTCGACTACTCCTACAGCGTCATCTACTCGCGCGCGCTGCCGGACGCCCGCGACGGCCTGAAACCGGTGCACCGCCGCATTCTTTATGCGATGGCGGAGGACGGGCTGCGCCCCGACCGGCCGTACGTCAAGAGCGCCCGGGTCGTCGGCAGCGTCATGGGCAAATATCACCCGCACGGCGACAGCGCCATCTACGACGCGATGGTGCGCCTCGCCCAGCCGTTCAGCCTGCGGGTGCCGCTGATCGACGGGCACGGCAACTGGGGCTCGCCGGACGCCGGCCCGGCGGCCTCGCGCTACACCGAGTGCCGCCTGACGGCTGCGGCGCTGCTGATGACCGACACCCTGGACGAGCAGACCGTCGACGTCGAGGACAACTACGACGGCAGCCTGACCCAGCCGACCGTGCTCCCCGCAGCCTTCCCCAACCTGCTCGTCAACGGCACCAGCGGCATCGCCGTCGGCATGGCAACGAACATGATCCCGCACAACCTCGTCGAAGTCGTCGACGCCGCAAGGCACCTGCTCGAGCAGCCGGCGGCCGACCTCGACGAGCTGATGCGGTACGTGCCGGGGCCTGACCTGCCGACCGGCGGGCAGCTGCTGGGGATGACCGAGGTGCGGTCGGCGTACGAGAGCGGGCGCGGGGTCGTCCGGATGCGGGCGACCGCCGAGATCGGCGCGCTGCCCCGCGGCAAGAGCTCGGTCACGGTCACCGAGCTGCCTTACGGCGTCGGGGCCGAAAGGGTCATCGCGAAGGTCAAGGAGCTGGTGCTCAGCAAGAAGCTGCTGGGCATCGCCGACCTGAAGGACCTCACCGACCGCTCCCTCGGCACCCAGCTGGTCATCGAGGTCAAAGCCGGCTTCAACCCGCAGGCCGTGTTGGCCGAGCTTTACCGGCTGACCCCGCTGGAGGAGAGCTTCGGGATCAACAACGTCGCCCTCGTCGACGGTCAGCCGCGGACGCTCGGGCTGAAGGCCCTGCTGCAGGTCTTCCTTGACCACCGGGTGGACGTCGTCACCCGCCGTACGCGGTTCCGGCTGCGCAAGGCGCAGGAGCGCGCGCACCTGGTCGAGGGGCTGCTGATCGCACTCGACGCGATCGATGAGGTCGTCCGAATCATCCGCGGTTCGCAGGACGCCGCGCAGGCGCGCGCCGGTCTGGTCGCGCAGATCGGTCTGACGGAGGTGCAGGCGACCTACGTGCTGGACATGCAGCTGCGCAGGTTGGTGGCCCTGGAGGTCGAACGGTTGCGCGCCGAATTGGCCGGGCTGCGCGCGACGATTGCCGATCTCGAGCGCATCCTCGCCGACCCGGTGGTACTGCGCGGCGTCGTTGCCCAGGAGCTGGCCGACGTCGCCCGCGAGCACGGCACCCCGCGGCGCACCGTCCTGGTCGGCGGCGACCTGAAGTCGCTGGTCACCGCGCGCAGCGCCGCGCTCGAGGTGGCCGACGACCCTGTCGACGTGCTGCTGTCGTCGGCAGGACTGCTGGCCTTCACCCCGGTCGTGCTCGAGGAGCCGCGGCCAAGCAGCCGGCGGCACCGCCACGACGTCATCGTCAGCGGGGTCCGTACGACCGCCCGCGGGCAGGTCGGGCTGGTGACCAGCGCCGGCCGGGTGCTGCGGGTCGGCGTCCTCGACCTGCCGGCGGTTCCCGGGGTCACGACCGGCGCGCTGTCGTTGCGCGGTGGCGCGCCCGCCAGCGAGTTCGTCGGCCTGGAGCGAGGAGAGCGGGTGCTGGCGCTGACGACGTACGACCCGGGCTCGACGGGGCTGGCGTTGGCGACGCGGCTCGGGACGGTGAAGCGGGTCGCCCCCGAGTGGCCGGCTCGCCTGGACGCCGTGGAGGTCATTGCCCTGCGTCCTGGCGATGAGGTCGTCGGTGCCGTCGAGTTGATTGACGGCACCGAAGAGCTGGTGCTGTTCACCTCCACCGCCGACCTGCTGCGCTTCCCCGCTTCGGCCGTCCGGCCGCAGGGGCGGCTGGCGACGGGCATCGCCGGTGTCAAGCTCGCGGCCGGCGCGGTGGTGGTCGGCTTCAGCGCGGTGCGGCTCGAGGGCGGCGACACGCTGTTCGAGGAGCCCGTCGTGGTGACCGGGGCTGGGCTGGCTGCGGTCGGCAAAGGGCCGAGCTCGGTCAGCAGCGTCAAGGTCACCCCGCTGTCGGAGTACCCCCGCAAGGGCCGGGCGACGGGTGGCGTACGCGTGCAGCGGCTGCTCTCGGGCGAGAGCCGACTCGTGTTCGGGTGGGCCGGCCCGGCCCCTGCCTGGGCCGCTGCCTCCGGTGGCGACCCGGTGGAGCTGCCGGTGGCCGGTGGGCGCCGGGATGGCTCGGGTACGCCGGTTGACCGGGCCCCGGTCGCTGTCGGCCGGGCGTACCTGCCGGGCGGCTGAGGCCCACTTGCCTACGGCCAACAGCACTCAGGCCCGGCCTCCGCGAGGAGTCCGGGCCTGAGTGCTGTGGATCAGCTAGAGCGGACGGACGTTCTCCGCCTGCGGGCCCTTCTGTCCCTGCGTGATGTCGAACTCGACGCGCTGGTTCTCGTCGAGCGACTTGTAGCCGTCGGTCTGGATGGCGCTGAAGTGGCAGAAGACGTCGGCGCCGCCGCCATCCTGCGCGATGAAGCCGAAGCCCTTCTCGGCGTTGAACCACTTCACGGTGCCCTGTGCCATGTGCTGTCTCCTATGAAGAACGAGGGACCCCGCACTGCACGGGACCCTGGTCACCACGCGGAGACCAAGATAGCCATCCGCGATCACACTCCGCGGGCGTCGATGACGTACGAGGGGGTGCACTTGCAACCACGGTAAACGTAGCAGGCCCGGGGCCCCGTGGGGATCCTGACCGCGAGTAGTTGCTGCGTGCCTGCCGGGGCGCCCGACTCGGGCTGACGTAGCTGGCCGAACTCCGGGATTGGCCCACGTAACGTCTTTGCGTGCCCTTCCGCCGCGCCGTCGCCCTGGCCTCGCTTGCCGTGGCCGCGGGGGCCCGCGCACGCTGGGCCGCGGCGGCCACCGCCGACCCGGCGGCGACCCGGCGCAAGGTGGCAATCGCCACCTGGCG
>JAYVYM010000170.1:0-3119 GCA_043784245.1 Frankiales bacterium | reverse complement strand
GCACTGCTGGATGCCGAGGGCGACCCGCCGGCCGGCCCCCGCGACGAGGCCCTCCACTGATCCTGCTGGAGGAACTCGAGGGCTCGGGCGGGGCAAACTACCGGCCGCTGTCCTGCCCACCCTCCCGGCCGGCCGGCAGTCCCGGTCGTCACTGCTACCGCGCCCGTACGTCGACGACGTTTCGGCTGCTGGCCATTTAGCCAACGGCCGACCCGTCACAACCCGCCACAAGGACCAGGTGGGGCCAGAGTCCGCCCCAAGAGACTGCTCATCGTGGAGCGGGAGCGCCGTGTCCTCGACCAGGGGCGGAACCTCCGGGTGAGGTGCCTACGTCTTGTCGGCGCAGGCCTACCTGTTCGCCCGCGACTCGGCTGAAGGACACTCATCAGATGTACACGAAACGCACTGGATCTGGCCGCCCGCTTGTGCTGGTCCCGGGGGTCGGCGCTGCCTTCGGCACGTGGCGCTTCGTCCTTGACGGCCTCGCCGCCGAGCGAGAGGTCATCGCCCTCGACCTGCCCGGCTTCGGCAAGACGCCGCTGTTCGACGGTCAGGTGACCGTCGAGCGCTACGCCGACGCCCTCGAGGCACACTTGCGCGAGCAAAAGCTGGAAGGCAGCGACCTGGTGGGCAGCTCGCTTGGCGCCCGGCTGGTGCTCGAGATGGCACGTCGGGGCCTGGGCCGGTCCGCCGTCGCGCTCGACCCCGGAGGCTTTTGGAGCCCGACGCAGAAGAAGATCTTCGGCACGACCCTGGGCGCCTCTGTCCAGCTCGTGCGTGCCCTGCGTCCCGCACTGCCGGTGCTGCTTGGCAACCCGGCGGGCCGTACCGCGCTGCTGGCCCAGCTCTCGGCCCGGCCGTGGGCCGTCCCGGCCGATTTCGCCCTGTCCGAGGTCCGGGGACTGGCAGACGCGCCCGGTAGCAGCCCGGCCATCAAGGCGCTGGCGAGCGGCCCGAACCAGCAAGGTGCGCCTGCGGGCACCCTGCCCGGCCCGGTGCTGCTCGTCTGGGGCAAGCAGGACCGTGTCACCCCGGCGAGTCAGGCCCCGAGAGCGCAGCGCCTGTTCCCAGACGCCCGGCTGGAGCTTTTCGACTCCTGCGGCCACTTCCCGCACTGGGACCAGCCGGCACGGACCGTACGGACCATCCTCGACGCCACTGCCTGACCGTCGGAGTCACGCACGACCGCCGAGTTCCCACCACCATGGTCCTGGCTATGGCCACGGTCCGCCGCGGTCCTTGAACGACCCGCCCCGTGGATGAAGAAGTCGCGCGGGGCAACGCTCGCAACTCCACGAGCTTGCGTTCGAGGATCATCCTGGCGCGCCTTTCTTGACGGCCAGGGGCGCGGAGCCAGGTGACGGGTGAGTTGCACGGCCGGCGGCTGTGGTGCTCGCTCGCCGGCACCGTGCTACGTCTCCTGCCGGGCTTGGGCGCGGTCGCGGCCGGCCTGCTCCCGGTCCTTGCCGGCATCGTGGCGGTCGGCCTCGCTCTGGACGCGGTCCAGCGCGGAATCCTGCCGGTTGTCGGCGGCGTCGTCGCGCCGCTCCGGGGCGCGACGACCGGACGCGCGAAGGTCGGCGCGCTCACCGGCGGCCCGGTCCCGGTCGCTGCCGCTGTGCCAGCGGTCGACCGCGGACGACATCCGGTCCGCGCCCGCGGCGCCGCCGCCGGTTCCATCAGCTTGTTCGCGGGTGTGCGCGTCGTGGTCCCGGGCGTCGGCCGCACGGTCGCGCCGCTCAGCGGCGGCGTCGGCGCGGTCTGCCTGGCCGAGCAGCGCGGACACGTCGATGTCGACGTCCTTGACAAGGGCGTCGCGGGTGTCGCCGGACAGGTCCCGGAGGTCGGCGACCCGGTCGCGGGTGTCCGCTGCGTCGTCGCGGCTGCCGGCGACCTGGTCGCGTTCGTCGGCTGCCCGGTCGCGCGCATCACTGCGCAACTCACGGTCCATCAGCGACCGCTCCCTGCCATCGCCAGTCCGTGTGGTCACGATGCGTCCTCACCTGTGCGTCGGGCGTCAGAGTCGGCCGGTGGCATGACTCGCAGCGGATGCGACCACGGTAGATGGCGGCTGGGTAGCGCCGTTGTGGGGGCGGCCGGGACGTCACGGCCAACGGCCCGCAGAGTCGGTTGGGGTTGGCGGCCGGCGTCTCAGACCAGCGCCGGGATGGGGAAGGCGCGGGTGCTCTCGGCCGCATCGCGGCGCGCGATGAGCAGGTGGGCGAGCGGGACCTGCGGCCGGGTCGCGCCGCAGGACCTCGACGGTCGCGCCGGCCCCCCCATACGGCCTGCTCGGCGCCATTGTGGTCCTCCAACCTGCTGACGTACCGGGGCGTGAGTGCGCGATGGGTAAGCTCCTCCGGGGCGCGTGCGGCGGCCGGGGTCGCCCCTGGCGGCCTGCAGGAGCGGGTAGCCACGCGACGTCGAGGCGACGGGACGCGTCGAGCTGCTGGTCGCGAGAGCCGGTGGGCGCGCGGGGACAGCCGCAGCCGGCCGGCCGGGGCACGACAGCACCGGGGGCCATCACCTTCGGTGACGGTGGGCCGCCCCGGGTAGCTCAGGCCGCAGCTACGCCGCAGGCAGTGGGGCGCGCACCTGTCAGCCGGCTTCCGGCGGGGCCGTGAGCATCGTTGGGTGCTGTGCGGGTGAGCCTGGCAGGCGTACGGCGAGCAGGCAGACGTCGTCCGCCGGGTGCGGTACCAGACGACGCAGCAGCTCGTCGCACAGCTCGTCGACCGGCGAGGCGAACAGTTCGACGGCTGTGTCGCGAAGCAGCGCGAGGCCGTCTGCGAGGTCCCGGTCGCGGCGCTCGACGAGCCCGTCGGTGAACAGCAGCAGCGTCGAGCCGGCCGGCAGCCCGACCTGGGTGGTGGCGCGATCGAAGATCTGGTCGGTGCCCAAAAGTGGGTCTTGAGGCAGGTCGAGGAACTTTGCGTCCCGGTCGGTGATGAGCAGCGGGGGTGGGTGGCCCGCGTTGCCCAGGGCCGCCTGCCAACCCCCGTCGCGCTGGTCGAGCCGGGCGTACAGGCAGGTGCCGGTGCGGCCCAGAGCCAGATGCGAAGCAACGGCGTCGAACCGGCTCAGCAGCTCACCTGGTGGTTCGGGGCGGTCCACCGCCA
>JAYVYM010000169.1:0-4358 GCA_043784245.1 Frankiales bacterium | reverse complement strand
CGACGCCGTCGTGTTGGCGATGCCCATGTCTCCGGTGAGCAGGCAGCCGTGCCCGGCGGCGACGAGCTCCTGGGCGACCTCGATGCCGACCTCGATGGCTCGTACGGCCTCCTCTGACGTCATGGCAGCCTCGGCCGTCATATCTCGGGTCCCGGCAACGACCTTGCGGATGAGCAGTCCCCGGGCCGCGTCGAGCGTCCCCGCGACGCCGACGTCGATCACGACGACCGCAACGCCCACCTGACCGGCGAAGGCGTTGACCGCGGCACCGCCGGCCAGGAAGTTACCCACCATCTGTAGGGTGACCTCCTGGGGCCAGGGCGTCACGCCCTGCGCGTACACCCCGTGGTCGCCGGCGAAGACCGCCACGGCGGCCGGTGCGGGCACCGGCGGCGGGCAGACGCCGGCCAGACCTGCCAGCTGCACCGACAGCTCCTCCAGCATCCCGAGGGCGCCGGGCGGCTTCGTGAGGCGCGCCTGGCGCTCACGGGCCGCCGCCATCGCGGCGCCGTCGGCCGGTCTGATCTGCAGCAGGGTCGCGGCCAGCAGGTCGCCGGTCACGGTTGCCGTGTGTCGGGATCGCGCACCGGGGCCACGTCAGCCTCGTCGATGGTCGAGGCGGCGTCTTCCTCACTGATCGTCGATCCGTCGGCGAAGCCGGTGCCGTCGGGGGTGTCCGAACCGGTGCCGGGCAGGCCGCCGGTCGCGCCGGGGCCGGATGGCTGGTGGGGGTGGGTGCTCATGCCCTGCATCCTGCCCCCGGCGTTCGCTGCCCACCTGCCCGGCGCCCCCTCCCCTGCCCACCGCGCGCGCGGCCCGACTCAGGCGGACGTGCGCGCCCCCGCGACCCGGAGCTCGTAGTAAGCCGTGCGGCGATGGGCAGGACGGCCCCATGGACATCACCGATCTGATCCTGACCGACCACCACCGGCAACGGCAGGCCTTTGCGCTGCTCGACGACGTCGACCGTGCCGATACGGCACGGCTCGGCCAGCTGTGGGGCGATCTTGCGACGTTCCTGGAGGTGCACGCCGCCGCCGAGGAGCAGGTCTTCTACCCGGAGCTGCTGCGGCTGGCCGACAAGGGCGGCGCCGAGACCAAGGACGCCATCAAGGATCACAACCAGATCCGGGACGCCGTCCACGCAGCCGCCGGCCAGCAGGTGGGCTCGGACGCGTGGTGGAGCGCCGTCGGTGCCGCCCGCAGTGCCAACACCGACCACATGGGCGAGGAGGAGGACGAGGGACTGTCCGACTTCCGCCGGCACGCCTCGCTGCAGGTACGGCACGACCTGGCGGTGCGGTTCGAGGCCGCGAAGACCAGCACTGTCGCGCCGACGCTGGATCAACAGGACAAGGACCCGGACGGCTACGTCGCGCAGCGCAGCTGATCGGATCGGCGCGGGCTAGGGAGGGCAACCCTGCGCGACCCAGGCGCGCAGCAGCGCCACACGGTCCTGCTTCCACGACGCGTCGCAGGGCATCGAACCGTCGCTGACGGTGTCCAGCACCGCCTGCGCGTGGTGCGCGACGTCCGCGTGGTCGGACAGGTCGAACCGGGACTTCATCGCCCGCACATCCTTGGGCCGGAACAGCGGGGCGATGTCCGCGGCGAAGCTCGTCACCGGTCCGCCTGCGGGATGCCGACCGGCCGTCTCGTACTGACGTCCATGGGCTGCGCCTTCCGACTCGAGCGGCCCCGTCTCGCCCGGGTCTGACGCGCACTGTCGCCCTCCGGCCGGCAGCAGGCAACAGGCCCGGGTTCAGCCGGGGCGGCCAGGACCCGATCCAACAGGACAAGGTTCTGTCCGCCAGTCGCCCGGAGGCGTCATGCTCGGCTCTCGTCCGCGTTCCCTGTCCGCCCGTACGGTCCTCGGCGCCCTCGCCGCATCGGGGGCGCTGGCCCTGGTGGGCGCGTTCGCGGGGCCGGCGGAAGCAGCCACCGGGTTGGTCCCACCGGTGCCGCAGCCCGCCGGGGTTGAGGCTCCGGCCTCCTACGTCGGCGCGGACACCTGCGACTACACGGCGAAGCCGGGTGTCAGCCGCTTTGCGGCACTGGTCCAGGCCAGCTACCCCGGCACCGGGACATCCGGGGTGCTGAACTCATGCGCCGCGGAGGGTTCGGTGAGCGAGCACACCGAGGGCCGGGCCTGGGACTGGACCGTGTCGGCAGCCAACGCCGGCCAGGCCGCCCAGGTCAACGACCTGACCGGCTGGCTCCTCGCGACAGACGCAGCCGGGAACCAGGCTGCGAACGCCCGCCGCCTGGGCATCATGTACATCATCTGGAACCGGCAGATCCTCGGGTTGTACGACCTATCAGCCGGGTGGCAGCCGTACTCCTGCTCGGGGGTCACCGGCTGCCACCAGGACCATGTCCACTTCTCGTTCGCCTGGAACGGCGCGATGGGGCGTACGTCGTTCTGGACCGGACAGGTCGCCGCCCCCGACTACGGGCCGTGCATCGGTCCGGGCCAGATGTTCGCGTTGCCGTACGCCGGGCCGAACCCGAACCGGTGCCCGTCGTGGCGGCCGCTGTCGCCGGCCGACCCGTCCGTCGCGGTCCTGCGCGGTGCAACCGGCACGACCGTCGGGCCGGGGAGCAGCGGCCCGGCGGTCGCCGCGCTCCAGCAGGTGCTGGGCGGGACCGTCCCGGACGGCAGCTACGGGCCCGCGACGCAGGATGTGGTGAGCACGTTCCAGAGACGCCGCGGGCTGCCGTCGACCGGGACGGTCACGACCCCGACCTGGGCGTCGCTGCTGGCGTACTCGACCGGGGGAGCGGCGTTGCCGCCGCCGCCGAATGCGCCCGTACCGGCGGGCGGTCAGCTCGCCGCGACGGCCGCCGGTGGTGTCCTGTCGCCGGGTGGTGTCCTTGTCGCCGGGCAGTACATCCTGCTGATGCAGGGTGACGGGAACGCGGTCGTGTACGGCAACGGCCGCGCCCTGTGGTCCACCGGAACGGACGGAAACCCGGGAGCCCGGCTGGTCGTCCAGGCCGACGGCAACACCGTCGTCTACGGACCGACGAACCAGGCGCTGTGGCAGACCGCAACCAGCGGTGCTCGGGCGGTCCTCGGTCTGGACACCGACGGCGGCCTTGTCCTTGACGCCGCCGCCGGACGGACCTGGCGCAACGGCGCCCCCGGCACGGACCTGGCCGTGCCGACCACCGTTCTGTACCCGAACCAGTACCTGCACTCGGCGGACCGGCAGTACACCGCCGTGCAGCAGACCGACGGGAACTTCGTCGTGTACGGCTACGGCAGGGCGGTCTGGTCGTCTGCGACGGGCGGTTCGGGATCCAGCCGGCTCGTCGTACAGAGCGACGGGAACGTCGTCGTCTACTCCCCCAGCAACGTCCCGCTGTGGAACTCTCGCACCTTCGGGGCAGGGTCGGGCGTGGCCCTCATCATGCAGAACGACGGGAACCTCGTGCTGTACGCGGCGGGACGACCGGTCTGGTGGACCCGGGTCTGACTGGCCGCCTTCGACAGCGGTTCTCGCAGCGTCGTGAGGCGCTGGGGCCGTTGGCTACCTGCTTCTTGCCAGCACTGCCGCTCCGGCACCCCGCACCCGTCGTACAGGGTGCGGGGTGCCGGAGCTCTACCTGGCCGTCCGGGTGCGTCAGACGCGGCTCCGGCTGCGGCTCCCGGTGACGGCGTGCACGACAACCAAGAGGATGACGGCACCCACGATGGCGGTCACCCAGGTGCTGAGGTTGAAGAAACTGTTGAGCGAGTGGACGTTGAACAGCACCTTGGCCAAGAAGCCGCCAAGCAGCGCCCCGACGATGCCGATGAAGGTGGCGACCACGATGCCGGTGCGTGAGCCGGTCAGCTTCTCCGCGACGATCCCGGCGATGGCACCCAGCACGATCCAGGCGATGATGCCCATGAGATTCTCCCTGCCGTGGGGGCCTCGGTGGCCCCGGCGGCTGAAGAATTGCCCTGCCTATCTTGCTATGACACCTCATCGGCACCGGCATCTCTTGTGCGGCGGCTCGCCGGCAGCGGCTCCGGGACCTACAGCGTCGGAGGGCCGAGCTGAACCGGGCTGACGGTCAGCAGTGTGGCGACCGGGGTGGTAGCGGCGCAGCTGGTGCCCTCCTGGCGTACGAAAGCCGCGTCGGTCTGATTCGGCGGATAGATCCGGTACCCGGTCGTCGCGGTCGGCTGACAGGTGGCCCTGTCCAGTGCCTGGTAGGACACGATGCGCAAGGTCGCGTGGGCCTGCGCCCCGGGGGCCATGGTGACCACGGCCGGCGTGCCGGCCCGCTGCGCGGAGCTCCCCACCTGGTGCCCGTCAGCTCCGGCGACGTAGGACACCCCGGGGTAGCCGTTCACCGTGCACGCGGTG
>JAYVYM010000168.1:0-7589 GCA_043784245.1 Frankiales bacterium | reverse complement strand
CTGCCGGCCACCACCTTCATCGGCGCCGCATTCGCCAGGCCACGGACCGCGAGCGCCGTGCTGCCGGCGTCGGTGAGCAGCCCGCGGTCGTCGAAGATGGTGACCAGCGCCTTGCCGTCCGGGCCCAGCCCGATGCCCAAGGTGGCCTGCTCACCCGCGGTCACCGTGATCTGCTGGTCGATCACCGGCGGCGTCGACGTGGCAGCACCGGACGGCCAGACCTGCAGGTGGTGGCTGCCGGGCGTGACGCTGAGCGGGTCGGTGACCCGCTCAGGGGCGAACCCGCTGAGCACCAGGGCATCGTCGAGCCGGACGTCGGCCACCAGCCCGCGTACGCCATGCACGACGGTCAACGTGGCGTCACCGGGGGCAGCCGACGCCGGCGCCGCCGACAGCGCCGGAATGGCGAGCGCCAGCACGACGGCACCGAGCAGGAAGGGCAGCGGACGGGACACGGGGGACCTCCGGGCGTGAGGGGCGAGGCGCAAATGTACGGGGGGGCGGACGGGTGCCGCCGTTCCGGTTGGTTCGTACGCCGAGCGCCGCCGGTTCGACTGGCGGGCCGTGCAGCCGGTAGACCGTGTGCAGCGGCGGGTACCGGCGCCTGGCTGAGGGGTGGGGATGCAGGTGACCCCGGGCTGCGCGTGGTCGGCGTTCGTGCGCGCTGCAGCAGCGGGTGGCCTCCTGGGCGTCCTACTTGCCGCCGCTCCGTCCGCGGCGTCCGACAGCGAGCTCGCCCTGTCGGCGGCCCGCACCACCGCCGACCTGGTGCTGACGGTGACCGCGACCGTCCCGCGGCTGATGACTGCCACGGCTCTGCCGTCGACGGCCTTCACCGCGGCGCAGGACGGCCGCCCCGTGTCGCTGACGTCGACCCGTGTCGTCAACTCCCCGGCCCAGCTCGTCGTCGTGCTCGACGGGTCCGTCGCCGGGGAACAGGTCAGTGCCGTGCAGAGCGCGGCCGGCGACCTACTTCGCAGCGTGCCTTCACAGCTGCCGACCACCGTGCTGCCCGGAGTCGAGCCCACGACCGCCCGCAGCGCGCTCGAGCGGCTCGCGGACCTGCGTCCGCAGCCCGGGAGACTGCTCGACGGCCTGCCCGGTGCCCCGACCGTGCGCCGGCTGGTTGTGGTGATCGCGACCTGCCGTGCGATCGACGCCGAGCAACGCGTGATCGGCGGTACAGACACCCAGGTGTCGGTGCTCGCCACCGGCGCCGACTGCGGGGCGGCTGCTCACCGCCTCGCGGGACCGGACCCCGGTGTCGTGCGGATCGGGCTCGACGGCCCCGGTCTGCTCGGCGCCGTCGACGCCGTCTCCCGCGCCCTGCTGGGCCAGTACGTCCTGCGGATCGACACCGGCGGGGGCGCGTCCCCCATCGAGGTGACGGTGCGCAACGGCGACACGGTCGCGAGCGCCTCGGTGCGGGTGCCCGCACTGCCGACCGGCCCGAGCCCTGCGGCCGGCGGGGCGGGGCAGCGACGCGCCCCACTGCTGGCCGCCGCGACGCTCGCGGTGCTGGCCGCGCTCGCGCTGACCCTGGAGTTCGCCAGACGGCTGCGCAGCCGGCTGGCCTGACCATGGCTCGGGCTGCCTAGCCCAGCACCATCAGCAGGTCGCCGGCCTCCACGGCGTCCCCGCTGGCGCGGGCGACCTCGGTGACGGTGCCGTCACGGGGGCTCGTGACCGTCGACTCCATCTTCATCGCCTCGACGACCGCGAGCGGCTGGCCCTGACGGACCGGGTCGCCGGCGGCGACCTTGAGCATCACTACGCCCGGCAGCGCCGAGCCGATCTGGCCGGTGTCGGCGGGGTCGGCACGACGGGCCCTGGTGCTGGTGACCTGGACACCGCGGTCCCGAACGCTGACCGGTCGGGGCGCGCCGTTGACGCGCAGGTGCAGGGTGCGCAGCCCGTCGTCGTCGGGCTCGCCGACCGTCTCGAGCTCGACCACGACGTCGACCCCGGGCTGCAGCCCGACGGTGACCGGGTGGCCGGGGCGCAGGCCGTACCAGAACGCCTCGGTCGGGATGACCGACACGTCGCCGTGGGTCTGGAGCACCCGGCAGTACTCCTCGTACGGCTTGGGGAACAGCAGCTGAGACAGCGTGCCGCGCCGGTCGCCGCCGGCCAACGCGGCCCGTTGCACCTCGGTAAGCGGCACCTCGCCGCCCACCGGCGGGCGCCCTTCGACGGCCCGGGTGCGGAACGGCTCGGGGAAGCCGGCGGGTGGCGTGCCGAGCTCACCGCCGAGGTAGCCCAGCACGCTGTCCGGCAGGTCGTAGCCGCGCGGGTCCGACCGGACGGCCTCGGGGTCGACGTCGCTGCCGGCGAGGAACAGCGCGAGGTCGCCCACCACCTTGCTGGTCGGGGTGACCTTGATCGGCTTGCCGAGCAGGTCGTTGGCGACGGCGTACAGCTCCTGGACGGCCGGCCACCGGTCACCCAGGCCCAGCGCGATCGCCTGCTGGCGCAGGTTCGTCAGCTGGCCGCCCGGGATCTCGTGGCGGTAAACGGTGCCGGTCGGCGCGCGCAGCCCGGACTCGAACGGCGCGTACAGGTCGCGGACGGCCTCCCAGTGCGGCTCCATCGCCGACAGCGCGGCGAGGTCCAGCCCGGTTGCGCGGTCCGTGTGGTCCGTGGCCGCGACCAGCGCGCTCATGTTGGGCTGGCTGGTGCCGCCCGACATCGGCGCGGCTGCGCAGTCGACCGCGTCCACCCCGGCGTCGACAGCGGCGAGCAGGGTGGCGAGCTGGCCGCCGGTCGTGTCATGGGTGTGCAGGTGGACGGGAGCGTCGAAGCGCTCGCGCAGCGCCCGCACCAGCCGAGCCGCGGCGGCCGGTCGCAGCAGGCCGGCCATGTCCTTGACGGCGAGCACGTGCGCTCCTGCGGCCACCAGGCCGTCGGCCAGCGCGAGGTAGTAGTCCAGCGTGTAGAGCCGCTCAGCCGGGTCGAGCAGGTCGCCGGTGTAGCAGAGCGTGCCCTCGGCGACCTTGCCGGCTTCCTGCACGGCCAGCAGTGCCGGGCGCATCTGCTCGAGGTCGTTGAGGGCGTCGAAGACCCGGAAGAGGTCGATGCCACCGCTCGCCGCCTCCGCGACGAAGGCGCGTACGACCTCCACCGGGTACGGCGTGTAGCCGACCGCGTTGCGGCCGCGAAGCAGCATCTGCAGGCACAGGTGCGGGGCCGCCTCGCGGAGCTGCGCGAGGCGGTCCCAGGGGTCCTCGTGCAGGAACCGCAGAGCGACGTCGTACGTCGCCCCGCCCCAGCACTCCAGCGACAGCAGGCCCGGGAGCAGGCGGGCCAGGGCGGGGGCAGCGGTGACCACGTCCAGGGTGCGCAGCCGGGTGGCGAGCAGCGACTGGTGGGCGTCGCGCAGCGTCGTGTCAGTCACCGCGACCGGGACCTGGGCGCGCAGCTCGGCCGCCCAGCCGACAGGGCCGAGGGCGTCGAGGCGGTCGCGCGAGCCCGTCGTGGCCGGGGGCGGCAGCGTGGGCAGCCGGGCGCTCGGGTCGGCCAGCGGCTGCGCCGGCCGGGGCAGCCCGTTGACGGTCGCCTCCCCGAGCGCGGCGAGCAGTCGGGTCGTGCGGTCGGTACCGACCGGTGCGGAGGTCAGCTCCGGCCGCTCCGCCAGGAAGGCGGTGCTCACGCCGCCGGCGAGGAAGGCCGGGTCGGACAGCATCCGCCGCAGAAAGTCGATGTTGGTCTTGACACCTCGTACCCGGAACTCGCGCAGCGCGCGCTGCGCCCGCAGCGCGGCAGTCGCCAGGTCCGGGCCGCGGGCGGTCAGCTTGACGAGCAGGCTGTCGAAGTACGGCGTGATCTGTGCGCCCGCGTAGACGGCCCCGTCGAGCCGGATCCCGGGGCCGCCCGGCGACTGGTAGCTGGTGATCGTGCCGGTGTCCGGGCGGAAGTCGTCGGCCGGGTCCTCGGTCGTGATCCGGCACTGCACCGCGACCCCGCGCACGCCGATCGTCTGCTGCGTCAGGCCCTGGGCGCGCAGTGTCTCGCCGCCCGCGATCCGCAGCTGGGCGGCGACCAGGTCGATCCCGGTGACCTCCTCGGTGACGGTGTGCTCCACCTGGATGCGCGGGTTCATCTCCATGAAGGTGTACGCGCCGGCCGGGTCGACCAGGAACTCCACCGTGCCGGCGTTGACGTAGCCGACGTCCTTGGCGAAGGCGACCGCCGCCGCGCAGAGTGCATTGCGGGTGCTCGAGGCCAAGCCGGGGGCGGGCGCCAGCTCCACCACCTTCTGGTGTCGGCGCTGCACCGAGCAGTCGCGCTCGAACAGGTGGACGGTGTCGCCGGTGCTGTCGGCGAGGATCTGCACCTCGATGTGCCGGGGGTCGGTGACGGCCTGCTCGAGGAACACCGTGCCGTCCCCGAAGGCGGCCGCGGCCTCGCGGGAGGCTGCTGCGACGCTGTCGTCGAGGTGCTTGCGCTCACGCACCAGGCGCAGGCCGCGGCCGCCGCCGCCGGCCGAGGCCTTGACGAACAGCGGGAACCCGATCTGCTCCGCGGCCCGTGCCGCCCCCTCCCCGTCAGACAGGGGTGCGGAGGCCTGCAGCACCGGCAGCCCGGCCCGGACGGCGGCGTCCCGCGCCGACACCTTGTCGCCGGTCAGGCGCAGCACGGCCGCCGGCGGGCCGACGAAGGCGATGCCGGCGTCGGCGCAGGCCTGCGCGAGGGCGGCGCTCTCGGACAGGAAGCCGTAGCCGGGGTGCAGCGCGTCGGCACCGCAGCGCAGCGCCACCTCGATCAGCCCGCCGATCTCCAAATAGCCGCGCACCGGGTGCCCGGGCTCGCCGAGCTGGTAGGACTCGCCGGCCTTCGTACGGTGCAGCGCCTCGCGGTCCTCCGGTGTGTACACGGCGACCGTCTGGAGCCCCAGCTCGTGGGCGGCCCGCAGCACACGGACGGCGATCTCCCCCCGGTTGGCGACGAGGACCTTGTGCATGAAGCCTCCTGGGGACCGGTGCTGTGGGCTCGATCATGTCCGACGGCAACCCGCGGCAGGCACCCAGCCGCCTCCACCCAGCCAACCCTGAGGGGCCGTTCCTGGACATTGTGTGTTTCATCTTGAAACCAAGCACACAAAGTAGCGCCCTGCCCTCGTCCGCCGCGCTCGGTGAAGCAACCTCAGGGCGGACATTGTGTGTTGGCGGCACCGATCATGCACACAAAGTCCGTGCGGCGCGCGCGGGGTGGTGGAACAGCGCGCAACGTCAGCCCGGCCGACCCGACGTCGTGCCGGCCGAACACACCCTGGCCGCTGTGGGAAGGCCGTCGCTGCGTGTCCGTGGTGGATTGGCCACGGCAGGGATGTCGCCCCCGTCGGCCATAGCGGCAAGGGGAGAGCGCCCGCGTAGCCCGCGGCGGGTGGCCGACGTCGCGATCGCAGCCAGCGCCGCACCGGCGAGCACGTCAAGCCAGTAGTGGTTGCCGGTGGCCACCACGACCAGCACCGTGACCAGGGGGTGGACCAGCCACACCCAGCGCCATCTCGTGGTGCTGGCGCCGATGCACACCGTGGCGATCAGCACTGACCAGCCGACATGCAGGCTGGGCATGGCCGCGAACTGGTCTGCCAACGAGGTCGGACCGCCGGTGCTGTACACCGACTGCCCGAGCAGCTGGGCGGTGTCGACGAAACCTCGCCCGGGGATCAGCCTTGGTGGGGCGACCGGGAGCAGCACGTAGACGACCAGAGCGGCGCTGCTCGCACTGACGATGGCCCGACGAGCCCACCGGTAGCAGTCCGGGCGTCGCAGCAGCAGCCAGAGCAGCCCCACGCCCGTGACGAGCAGGTGCGCCGTGGAGTAATAGGTGTTCGCAAGGCTCGCCATGGGCTCCCAGGCCAGCAGGGCGCGCTGCAGGTGCTGCTCGGCAGGCAGATACAGAAGGTGCTCGATGTCCAGCACGGTGTAGGCGTGGTGGTAGGCGGCGGAAATGTCGGCGTCGGCGACGATCCGGGCACCGGTGTAGACCCACAGCAGGGTCAGCAGCAGCGCCAGTTCTCGGACCAGGACCAGAACCGACCGCCGGGCAACATCGGGGACGATCCGCACCCACGCCCGAGGGTCGGTCGACCGCGGCGGGGCGGCCCCGGGTCGACCACCGGATGACGCTTCCGGCATCCGAACGCCGACGGTCGTCAACGCACGCCGCTGCCGTCGGCCCGCCCGGGGAGGCGGGGCTGCTGCCCGGTGCCCACCGGGCGGTCGCCGCGTCGGGCAGCCCCGCTGAAGCGCCCCAGCACGCCGGGCAGGTGCGCTGCGTTGCCCTCGGTCAGGTCGACGTCGCCAGCGTGGAGCATGATCCTGGCATTGGCGTCGTCCGCAGCTACGTCGTCCTCGGGCAGAGGGACCGTCCGCTGCACCACGCGCTCCACCCTCTCAGTAAGCCCCCAAGGTGCGGCGAGCGAAGAAGAGGTGCAGCCGCAGGGCAGGGGCGTCACCCTGAAGGTGCCGCGGTGCGGCCGCCGGAAGACGCCAGAATAGCGCTGCCGACGGGCAACTGGTCGACAGGGCAGCACGTGTCGGCTCGAGTCAAGGCGCCGGCGCTGCGACCGAGCTACCAGCGGTTCTCGGATGAAGGGATGATCCGCCGCAGCCCGCCCGGGGTCGGCCCCGGCCTCCGACAGGCTCTGCCCGACCCGCTGACACAGGTCAGACGCGGAGCCGCCTCGGAGAATCGAACTCCGGACAACCTCATGACGAGTTCCTGTTGGGCGGCTTGGCCAGCGTAGTCGAAACGTGTCGTCGCAGGTCAGAGGGGGTGCGTGGGGTCACGTCGAGAACGGCGCTGCCCGGTCGAGAATGGCACAAGAATGGCAGCCACGGATCTCGGTGGTGCGGCCATCGGTCAGCACGCCGCCCGTATCCACCGGCGAGATGACGGTCTGCGATCGTGATGAGCTCAATTGTCGCGGCCGGCTCTGGGCCTTCGGTGCCTTGGGGTTCGGCACGCGGCGCGCCAGCGTCGCTTTCCTGGGGTGTGAGTCCCAACGACTCAGCCCCGCCCAGACGCGTCGCCGCCCAGCCTGGCCCGAACCCTGGCTGTGACATCGCAAGCAACGGCGGACAAGCGGCGCCTACTCCACGGTGGCCAGCAGGCGCTCTTCGCCGTCCATGAACTCCGGGGAGCTGCCGCTCTTCGCTGTCCCGCCGCGGAGCCCTCCCGACTTAGCCGAGTCTCAGGATCACGTGCCGACTGCCTGGCTATGCACTCGCCCAGCCGCTCGCCGCGCGGCAATTGCGTGTGTCCCTGACCGGTTCCGTCCTCGATCTTCTGGCAGAAACCGGCCAGAACCGGCCTTCTGGTCGCTCTATCGCGGTATCCGTGCGGCCTCAGATGACGACTGCCGAAGCAATAAGGGCCGGGTAAACACGCCGATCATCTGCACCTTCACCACCCTGGTGAGAGCAACACGCCGCCCGACCCCTGGAATCGATCATCTAGCGGTAGCAAGGCCGGGCGCGGGCGGCTCAGAAGGTGATCAAAGGCTTGATGATCCCGTCCTGCTTGCTCGACATCATGTCGAAGGCCCGCTCGATGTCGTCGAAGGGGAACCGGTGCGTGGTCAT
>JAYVYM010000167.1:0-2889 GCA_043784245.1 Frankiales bacterium | reverse complement strand
GACCTGCAGGTCGTGCAGGGCGCGGCGCCCGCGGTCCTGGCGGGCCTGCCCGACCCCGACGCGGTGTTCGTCGGCGGCGGCGGCGCCGACGTCGCAGCGATCATCCGGGCCTCGGTCGCCCGCGGGCCAAGGATCGTCGTCGTCGCCCTCGCCGCGCTCGACCGGCTTTCGGATGTGCAGCAGGCACTGTCGCCCTACATCGTGGACGGGGTGCAGCTCTCCGCGGCCCGGCTCCGCCCGCTCGGCACGGCCACCGGGCTGGCCGCGACCAACCCGGTGCTCGTGCTGTGGGGGACCCGCCAATGAGGATCGGTCTGCTCGCCGTCACCGCCTCGGGTCGGTCGGCCGCCGAGCTGCTGCAGCAGGCGCTGCCCGACGCGCGCCACTACGCCCTCGGTGAGCTTCCCGGGGCTTGGCAGGAGTGCGACGGCCTTGTCTTGTTCCTGGCCGCGGGGGCGGTCGTGCGGCTCGTAGCCCCGCTGCTGCAGGGCAAGACAACCGATCCCGGGGTGGTGTGCGTCGACGAAGGTCGGCAGTACGCGGTGGCATTGCTTGGCGGTCACGGGGGCGGGGCGAACGAACTTGCGGAAACAGTCGCCGACATTCTCGACGCGCAGCCGGTCGTCACCACCGCCACCGACGCCACCGGCCTGCCGGGGCTGGACACCCTCGGCTGGCCGGTCGAGGGCGCGGTCGCGGCGGTCAGCCGGGCGATGCTCGACGGGGAGCCGGTGCGCCTCGACGCGCACGCTGTCTGGCCACTCCCGCCGATGCCGGTCGGCGTCGACGGTGACCACGTGCTTGCGGTCACCGACCGGCTGCTCGCCCTGGACTGCCTCACCGCGATCCTGCGCCCGCCGTCGCTGGTCGTCGGAGTCGGCGCCTCCCGCGGCGTCCCGGCTGAGGAGATCGAGCAGCTGCTCGAACGCACCCTCGCCGACGCGGGGCTCTCGGTGCTCAGCGTGAAGGCGCTCGCCACAGCGACTGCGAAAGCCGACGAGCCAGGCATTGTCGAGCTGGCCCGGCGGCGAGGCTGGCCGCTCACGGCGTACGACAGCGAGGTGCTCGCGGCGGTCGCGGTGCCCAACCCGAGCACTGCGCCGCTGGCCGCAATCGGCACGCCGAGCGTCGCCGAGGCCGCCGCGTCGCTGCAGGGCGAGTTGATCGTGCCGAAGGCGAAAAGCGCGATGGCGACCGTCGCCGTCGCCCGGGTCCGACCCCGCGGGCGGCTCGCCCTGGTCGGGCTCGGCCCCGGGGCGCGCGACCTGCTCAGCCCGCGGGCGGCCACCGAGCTGCGCCGCGCCTCGGTCTGGGTGGGTCTGGACCAGTACGTCGAACAGGTCCGTGACCTGGCCCGACCCGGCACCCGGATGCTCATCACCGGCCTCGGCCAGGAGCAGGAGCGGGCCAACAGCGCCGTGCTGGAGGCCCAACGGGGCCACGCGGTCGCGCTGATCGGCTCCGGTGACAGCGGCGTCTACGCGATGGCCTCACCGGCCCTGGAGGCAGCCGGCGACGACATCGACGTCGTTGGGGTGCCCGGCATCACCGCGGCGCTGGCGGCGAGCAACCTGCTCGGGGCCCCGCTGGGGCACGACCACGCCTCGATCTCGCTGTCGGACCTGCACACCCCGTGGCCGGCGATCGAGGCGCGGGTCCGGGCCGTGGCCGAGGGCGACCTGGTGGTCACCTTCTACAACCCGAGGAGCCGCGGCCGCGACTGGCAGCTGGCCAAGGCCGTCGCGATGCTGCTGGAGCGCCGCCCCGCCACGACCCCGGTCGGCATCGTCACCGATGCGTCCCGCAGCACCGAGACCGTCGTGCTGACGACCCTGGGTGAGCTCGACGTGCAGCAGGTCACGATGCTCGCCTGCGTCGTCGTCGGCTCCTCCCAGAGTCGCATCGTGGCAGGGCGTTTCGTCACGCCAAGGGGCTACACGTGGCATACCTGATCACCGCGGACTGCACCGCCTGCGGCGCGTGCCTGCTCACCTGCCCGGAGCACGCCATCGTCGCCGCGATCCCCCTGGTCGTGCGCGAGGACCGCTGCACCAGCTGCGGTGAGTGCGTCGAGGTCTGCCCGGCCGACGCGGTCTGGGAGCTGGTGTGAAGCCGGGGACGGTGGCGCTCGTCGGCGCCGGTCCGGGCGATCCCGGGCTGCTGACGCTGAAGGCCGCGCAGCTGCTCGGCGAGGCGGACGTGGTGCTCACCGACCGCCTGGTCGGGCCGGGTGTCCTGGTGCACGTGCGTGACGACGCGACGATCATCGACGTCGGCAAGACCAGCTGGACCGGCACCGCACCCCGCCAGGAGGAGATCAACGCCCAGCTGGTCGAGCACGCCAAGGCCGGCCGGCGGGTGGTGCGCCTCAAGGGCGGTGACCCGTTCGTCTTCGGCCGGGGCAGCGAGGAGGCCGAAGCCCTTGTCGCAGCGGGCATCTCGTTCGAGGTGGTGCCGGGCATCAGCAGCGCGATGGCCGCCCCGGCGTACGCCGGGATTCCGGTGACGGCTCGTGGCTATACGCAGGACGTCTGCATCGTGACCGGCCACCTCGACCCCGACGACCCCGGCAGCTCGGTGCGCTGGAAGGCGCTCGCGACCGGGCCGGGGACACTGGTGATCCTGATGGGACACGACCGGCTGCCGACCATCTGCCAAGGGCTGATCCGGCACGGCCGGGCCGCGACGACACCGGCGGCCTGCATCGAGCAGGGCACGACCGCGGACCAGCGGGTCGTCGTCAGCACGCTGGAACACCTGGCCGACGACGTCGCCGCGGCCGGGCTGAAGGCCCCGGGGGCAACGGTCGTCGGCGAGGTCGTCCGGCTGCGCGAACGATTGGAGTGGTTCGGGTGAGCAGGCAACAGGTGCACGCCATCGAGGTCGAGT
>JAYVYM010000166.1:0-2978 GCA_043784245.1 Frankiales bacterium | reverse complement strand
CGGGTGACCGAGCTGCTGGACATACAGACCGGGACTGCCGACCCCCTCGTGCTCGCGCGCGCACAGGTCCTGGAGGGTGGGGTCGGGCTGTCACAGCAGCAGGCACTGGAGCTCCTGCGGCTCCCGGACGCGCGACTGCCCGAGCTGCTGCAGCTCGCCCACGACGTACGCGAGCGGCACTGCGGCCCCGAGGTCGAGGTCGAGGGCATCGTCAGCCTCAAGACGGGCGGCTGCCCGGAGGACTGCCACTTCTGCAGCCAGTCCGGGCTTTTCACGTCCCCGGTACGGGCGGCCTGGCTGGACATCCCGTCGCTGGTGCGGGCTGCCGTCGAAACCCGGGCGACCGGCGCCACAGAGTTCTGCATCGTCGCAGCCGTACGCGGCCCGGACGCGCGCCTGATGGCCCAGATCGCCGAAGGTGTCGCGGCCATCCGGGCGGCCGTCGACATCCAGATCGCGTGCTCGCTCGGGATGCTGACCCAGCAGCAGGTCGACGCGCTCGCGGCCCTCGGCGTGCACCGCTACAACCACAACCTGGAGACCGCGCGCTCATACTTCCCGAACGTCGTCACGACGCACTCCTGGGAGGAGCGGATGGCGACGCTCGAGATGGTCCGCGACGCCGGGATGGAGGTCTGCTGCGGCGGCATCCTCGGGATGGGCGAGACCCTGGAGCAGCGCGCGGAGTTCGCGGCCCAGCTCGGTGTGCTCGAGCCCGACGAGGTACCGCTGAACTTCCTCAACCCCCGCCCCGGTACGCCGTTCGGCGACCTGCCGGTGATGGCGGCCAACGACGCACTGCGGGCCATCGCGGTCTTCCGGTTGGCTCTGCCACGCACGGTGCTGCGCTACGCCGGCGGCCGGGAGCTGACCCTCGGTGACCTCGCGAGAGACGGGATGCTCGGCGGCATCAACGCGGTCATCGTCGGTAACTACCTGACGACACTGGGCCGCGCCGCCACCGAGGACCTAGCCATGCTGGCGGACCTGAAGATGCCCATCAAGGCGCTCTCGCAGACGCTGTAGTGCGCTGCTTCGGCGACGGCGACGCGTTGTACGAGGCCTACCACGACACCGAGTGGGGCCGTCCGCGGCTGTCCGAGCGGCAGCTGTACGAGAAGCTCTGCCTGGAGGGCTTCCAGGCCGGGCTCGCCTGGATCACGGTGCTGCGCAAGCGCGAGGCGCTGCGCGAGGTGTTCGGCGGCTTCGACCCGCACGGGGTAGCCAGCCTCGACGTCGAGCCGCTGCTCGCCGACGCCCGGCTGATCCGCTCCCGTGCGAAGTTGCAGGCCTGCGTCACCAACGCCGTCGCGACGCTCACACTGCGGGAGCACGGCGGGCTGCCCGCGCTGGTCCTGGAGCACGCCTCGCGGGACCCGGCGCCGGAGCGCTGGGGTGACGTCCCGGCCTCGACGCCCGGCAGCGCCGCCCTCGCCAAGCGCCTCAAGCGGGCCGGCTTCACCTTTGTGGGCCCGGTGACGGCGTACTCGCTCCTGCAGGCCTGCGGGCTGGTGAACGACCACCTGCGCGGGTGCCACGTCCGCGAGGAGGTCGAGGCCGAGCGGTCCGCCGCGCTGTCGCCACGTGGAGCGCCCGGCAGCTGACGCCGCTGCTGGCCGGCATCGGCGGGCGCACCGCACTGGTGCGCGCCCTACTGGGCTGCCCGCTCTGCATCCTGGTTGGCCTGCACCGATTCCAGCGCCCCGAGCAGGGCCGCGACGAACGCGCGGGGGTGCATCGAGCAGGCGTCGTGGTCGGCGTCAACGACGTGCGGCGGCACCCGCAGCGCCTCGGCGAGCGCATGCTGCTTTCGTGGCGGCACCACGCGGTCACGCGAGGTCAGCACCACGGCGCCCGGCTGCGGCAGGTCGCAGACCCAGCCCGAGCTGTCGAAGCGACCGAGCTCCCGGCCGGCCTCGGCGAGGTCGCGGGCGCTGCTGCGCGACAGCTCGGCCGCGACCCAGCTGCGGTACTGCGGGTCGGCGCCCTGCACGCGTACGACCGCCCGCCAGACGCCAAGCGGGAACGCGCCCAGCACGACCCGCAGACCGCCCATCGTGCGCCAGAGCGCCTTCTGCCAGGGGTCGCTCCAGTCCAGCGCAGTCGCGCACAGCACGAAGCCCGCGACCTTGTGGGGGTGCCGCCGCGCCACCAGCTGGGTGACCGGTCCACCCATCGAGTAGCCGACCACCAGCGCCGACTCGATGCCGAGCACCTCCAGCAGCCCGGCGGCGTCGTCGGCGCAGTCGGCGAGCCGGAAGCGTTCGCTGCTGCGCAACCCGCGGCCGTGGCCGCGTAGATCCAAGGCGATCACCCGGTAGCCGGCCCCGGCCAGCGGTGCGTACGTCCGCAGCCAGTTGAGGTCGCTGGCGAACAGCCAGCCGTGCAGGAGCAGCACGACCGGACCGCTGCCACCGGAGTCGCGCACGAACAGCTCGCCGCGCTCGGGCACGAGCACGACCCGACCGGGCGGCAGGGGCAGCGGCGGGACAGGCGCGAGCGGCCGGCGGCGGTCCAGGTGGGGGCGCAACATCACTCCTCTACTGCAGCGGGATGGGACGGCCGTGCTCGCTCGACGGACGCGGCCCAGATATCCGTCGCTCACTCAGCTCGATCGGGACATCGTTGATGCTGGCCTCACGGCGCGCCATGTATCCCTCGTCGTCGAACTCCCAGTTCTCGTTGCCGTGGCTGCGCCACCACTGGCCGTCCGCGTCGCGCCACTCGTACTGGAACCGCACGGCGATCCGGTTGGCCGTGAAGGCCCACAGGTCCTTGCGCAGCGCGTAGTCCAGCTCGCGCTCCCACTTGCGCGTCAGGAACGCCTCGACCTGTGCGCGGCCGGACAGGAACTCCGATCGGTTGCGCCAAACCGTGTCGGGCGTGTAAGCCGCCGCGACGCGCTGCGGGTCACGGGTGTTCCAGGCGTCCTCGGCGGCCTGCACCTTGGCGCGGGCGCTCTGCTCGTCGAACGGCGG
>JAYVYM010000165.1:0-2969 GCA_043784245.1 Frankiales bacterium | reverse complement strand
CGCAGCCGCTCGACGGTGACCAGCGTGTACACCTGCGTCGTGGTCACCGAGGCGTGGCCGAGCAGCTCCTGCACGACCCGGATATCGGCGCCGCCGTCGAGCAGGTGCGTGGCGAAACAGTGCCGCAGGGTGTGCGGGGACACCCGCGCCCCGAGCCGGGCCCGTCCCGCGGCGGCGCCCAGCACCGCCCAGGCGCTCTGCCGGGACAGCCGGCGGCCGCGCTGGTTGAGAAACAGCGACGTGTCGCCGGGGCCTCGTGCGGCGAGCGCGGGCCGGCCGCCGACCAGATAGGCCTCGACCGCGCGCTGGGCGTACGACCCCACCGGCACCATCCGCTGCTTGCCACCCTTGCCGTCCAGCCGCAGCAGGCCGGCGCCGCGCTCGACGTCGTCCGCCGCGAGGCCGACGGCCTCGGAGATGCGCGCACCGGTGCCGTAGAGCAGCTCGAGCAGGGCCCGGTCGCGCAGCCCGGCGGGCGTGTCGGTCGGTCCGGCGGCCTCGAGCAGCCGCTCGACCTGGTCGACGGCCAGCGCCTTCGGCAGCCGGCGTACCGGTGTCGGCGGCTTGACCTCTCGGGAGGGGTCGCCGGCGGTGAGCCCCTCCCGGTGCGCGAACCGGTGCAGGCCGCGGACCGCGACGACGGCGCGACCGGCCGAGGTCGCCGACAGGGCCGGGTGCTCGGGCGAGCCCTCCCTGAGGGAGGCGAGGAAGCCGGCGACGTCCACCTCGCGGACCGAGGCGAGATCGTCGATGCGCAGACCGGCCAGGTGCTCGACGTAGCGGCGCAGGTCACGCCGGTAGCTGAGCAACGTGTTGGTGGCCAGCCCGCGCTCCACGACGAGGTGGTCGAGGTAGGTCTGCGCGGTCCGCACGAGCGGGGCCCCGGCAGCCTCCACGTCGCTCAGCGTAGGGGCGCCCGCCGTGAACGTCACTGCTTCGGGACGTACGGGCTGGGGGTGCGGTTGGGCGGGCGCAGCGGCTTGACGCTGGCGTCCAGCGTGCGCCGCGGACCGGTCCAGGGCGCCGGCACCGCATCGGTGCGCAACGCCAGGGCGAGGGCGACGGCCTCGTAATTGGCGCGCCAGCCCCGGAAGTCCGGGTAGGCCTGCTCGGCGCTGCGTTCCACCTTGAACCCGGCCGCGAGCACACGGGCGACGCCCTCGAGGTACTCGGCCTCGGTGAGCGCGAGCGGCGCATCCGGGTCGGGGTCGCTGTCGACCTCCAGACCGACGGCCCGACCGATGGCCTGCAGCGCACTGAAGCCCATCCGCAGGCACAGCCGGCACTCGACCCTGGGGGAGCTGGAGGGGGCCAGCGCCATCCACAGCGCTGCGCTGTCGAGCACCGCCACCAGCCCGACGAGCCACGAGGAGAGCGCGTACGGGGAGCGGAAGCGGGTCAGCACCGGGTAGTTGGTGTGGCTCTCCGCGACGTCGGCCGCCCAGCGCTCCCACTGCAGGTAAAAGGCGTCCATCACGACGCCGTCGTCGTCCGCGCCGAACCCGTACCGCGTGCGCGCGAGGATCTCCGGGCCCCACGCCGGTACGCCGGCCCGGGACGTCAGCAGCATCACCTCGACCTCGCGGCGGTTGAAGGCGCCGTACAGCGTGGGCAGGTAGCCGATCTGCAGGGCCACCACGACCAGGCCGGTGGCCGCCGCGACGTAGTCGACGACGGTCGTCCGGGTGCCCTGGGGGGCGCTGTAGCCCAGCGTGAACAGCGAGGAGCCGGCCTGCGTGGCCGCGTGTCCCAGCCCGACGCTGTCCAGTGGCCACAGCAGCAGCGCGAAGCCGATCTCGAAGCCGATCAGCCAGACCGCCAGCTGCAGCAGGATCAGGGCGGGGGCCTGGCCGGCGAGGCGACGGTCGCGGTCCACGAAGCGGCGGGTGCGCCGCGTCGCGGCCCGGAAGACCGCGTCGACCGCGCCGTCCAGTGCCCGGCCCAGGCGGTCGCGGCTGCGGCGGGGGACGACCAGGGTCGCGACGACGCTGGTGCCGGTGGCCATGATCAGCCCCGCCCCGACGACACCGCCGGCGAGGGACGCGGGAGTCAGCACAGCGGGAGCCTCGCCGAGCCGGCCCACCCTTGGTGGGAGGCCGCGCGGGCCCGTCGGCAGGTCGGCGCGGGTGGCTCAGCCGCCGGCGGCGGGGCGGGCCCGCCATGGCGCGTCGGCAGGCCGCAGGCCGGCGAAGCCACGCCGGCGGGCCTCGGCCGCCGCCAGCACGCCGAGGCAGGCCACCGCGTTCTCGATCTCGCCAGAGAGCACCCGGTCGACAGCGTCGTCGAGCAGCACCCAGGTCGCTGTCATCTCGAGCTCCTCGTGCTGCTGCACGTCGCGCTCGACCTGGTGCACGTCGCGCGCCAGGTACAGCCGGATCGCCTCGTCGGTCATCCCGGGGCTGGTCAGCCCGTCGACCAGGACGTGCCAGGTGTCGGCCCCCACGCCGGCCTCCTCGCCGAGCTCCCGGCGGGCCGCGGCAAGGCCCGGCTCCCCGTCGACGTCGAGCAGCCCGGCGGGCACCTCCACCAGGCGGCGGGCGACCGGGTGGCGGTACTGCTCGACGAGCAGCACCCGGCCCGCGTCGTCGAGCGCGACGACGCCGACGGCGCCGGGGTGCACCACGACGTCGCGCTGGCTGCTGGTCCCGCCGGGCATCTCGACCCGGTCCGTGCGGACCGCGATCACCCGGCCTTCGAAGACCATCTCGCTGGCCGTGACGCTGTAGCTGTGCGGCTGGGTCACCGGGCCCAGCGTAGGTGCGGCCGGCCCGCGCACGTGCCGCGGGGAGCTACGTCGAGGAGGTGAGCCGGTCCACCGAGATCGTGAAGCCGGCTTGCGTCAGGCGGTCGGCCAGGAGCCGGCCGATGCCGGTGGCAGGCGTGAGCACCCCCGCGGCTGCCGGCAGCCGGTCCGCGTCCAGCGCCATGGCCAGGGCTGCCTCGCCGAGCATCACCGCAGTCGCGGCGTA
>JAYVYM010000164.1:0-3800 GCA_043784245.1 Frankiales bacterium | reverse complement strand
TCACGCCTGAGACCGCCGCGCTGGCGCGCACGCTGGCCGCCGGGGGCGCCGAGGTGCACCTGGCGGCGTCCAACCCGCTCTCGACGCAGGACGACGTGGCCGCCGCCCTCGCCGAGGAGGGCGTGGGGGTGCACGCGCGGCACGGCGTCGACCGGGCCGGCTACGCCGCGCACCTGGAGGCGGTCCTCGAGACCCGGCCGCAGCTGCTGCTCGACGACGGCTGTGACCTCGTGCAGGTCCTGCAGCGACGCCCCGAGCTGCGCGAGGGCGTGCGGGCCGGCTGCGAGGAGACCACCACCGGCGTGCTGCGGCTACGGCAGATGGCCGCCGACGGGGCGCTGTGGCTGCCGATGGTCGCCGTCAACGACACCGCCACCCAGCTGCTGGTCGCCAACCGGCACGGCACCGGCCAGTCCACGCTCGACGCGGTGATCCGGACGACCGGCACCCTGCTCGCCGGGGCGACCGTCGTGGTCGCCGGGTACGGCTGGTGCGGCCGCGGGATCGCCGAGCGGGCCCGCGGGCTCGGGGCGTCGGTCGTGGTTACCGAAGTGGACCCCGGTCGGGCGCTCGAGGCGGTCTTGGACGGGCACCGGGTCCTGCCGATGGTGCAGGCCGCGCCGCTCGCCGACGTCGTGGTGACGGCGACCGGCAACCGCGACGTGCTGACAGCCGCGCACTTCCCGGCGATGCGCGACGGGGCGGTGCTGGCCAATGCGGGGCACTTCGACGTCGAGATCGACGTCGCGGGTCTGCAGGCCCTGGCCGTTGAGGTGCAGCGGGTACGCCCGCACGTCGACGAGCACGTGCTGCCCGGCGGCCGGCGCCTGCTGCTGCTCGCCGAGGGCCGGCTGGTCAACCTGTCGGCGGCCGACGGCCACCCGCCGGCCGTCATGGACGTCAGCTTCGCCGTCCAGGCCCTGGTGCTCGAGCACCTTGTGGCGACCGACCTCGCGCCAGGCGTGCACGCCGTGCCGGCGGCCCTGGACGCCGAGGTCGCGCGCACCAAGCTGGCTGCCCTCGGTGTGGCGCTCGATGACCTGACGGCCGCCCAGGCCGGCTACCTGTCGTCCTGGCAGGCCTGACGATGCGCGTGCACTCGCTGGACTGCGGCACCATGCTGCCGCGCCTGGTCGGCCGGCTGGTCTGCCACGTGCTGCTGTGCGAGACGGACGACGGGCTGGTGCTCGTCGACTCGGGCTTCGGTACGGCCGACCTCACCGACCGCAGGCGGCGACTCGGGGCGGTGCGCCGGGTGCTGCGCCCGACGTACGAGCCGGCCGGGACCGCGCTGCGCCAGGTCCAGGCGCTTGGCTTCGCGGCCCAGGACGTCCGCCACATCGTGCTCACCCACCTCGACCTGGACCACGCGGGCGGGCTGTCGGACTTCCCCGGTGCGCTGGTGCACACGACCGCTGCCGAGTACACCGCCGCCGTCGTGTCGCCCGGCGTCGCCGAGCGGGCCCGCTACCACCCCGCCCAGTGGTCGCACGGCCCGCGCTGGCAAACCTACGACCGGCCGGGGGAGACCTGGAACGGCTTCGCTGCGGCGCATCCGCTCGAGGGCCTTGACGCGCGGTTCGCGCTGGTGCCGATGGTCGGGCACAGCCGTGGTCACGCCGCGGTCGCGGTCCAGACCGCGGCCGGCTGGCTGCTGCACGCGGGCGACGCGGCCTTCGACCGGAGCTCGGTCGAACCGGCTGCGCCGCGTCGCGCCCTGCTGGCCTTCGAGCAGGTCGTGGCCGTCGACCGCCGGGCCGTCCGCGACAACCACCGGCGCCTTGCCGACCTGCAGGCCGGCGGCACCGCCGAGGTCATCACCGCGCACGACCCGGTGCTGCTCGCCCGACGCCAGGCTTGACGCCGCCGTGTCAGGCCTTCGACGCGCAGCCCTGACACGATTCTGGTAACCTCAAAGGCGATGACCACGCTGACGATCCACGAGGCGGCCACCACCACGGGGTGGTCGGCCCGGATGCTGCGATACATCGAGCAGCTCGGTTTGATCGAGGCTCCGCGCTCGCCCGGCGGTTACCGGCTGTACGGCCCCGGTCAGCTGCAGCGGCTGCGCACCCTGCGCGAGCTGCTGGTGCGGCACGGCCTGGGGCTCGGTGACGTGGGGTTCGCCCTGCGGCTGCGCCGCGAGCCGGAGCTCTCCGGTGCGCTCGACGACTGGTTCGCGGCCGAGCCCCGCCGTCCCGCCGCCGAGCACAGCGCTGACCAGCCGGCCGCCACCCCGCAGCCCCTCGACGACGTCGATTGGCTGCGCTTCGAGCAGGCCAAGCACGAGCAGCTCCTCGCCCCCTGACCACCCGTACCTCTTGAGAGAAGGATGCCCATGACCACCACCCAGACCGACTTCAAGGTTGCCGACCTCTCGCTGGCCGAGTTCGGCCGCAAGGAGATCCGCCTCGCCGAGCACGAGATGCCCGGGCTGATGGCCATGCGCGCCGAGTACGGCGAGAGCAAGCCGCTGACCGGCGCCCGCATCACCGGTTCGCTGCACATGACCGTGCAGACGGCCGTGCTCATCGAGACCCTCGTCGAGATCGGCGCCCAGGTCCGCTGGGTCAGCTGCAACATCTTCAGCACGCAGGACCACGCCGCCGCCGCGGTCGCCGTCGGTCCGCACGGCACGGTCCAGAGCCCGCAGGGTGTGCCCGTGTTCGCCTGGAAGGGCGAGACGCTCGAGGAGTACTGGTGGTGCACCGAGCAGGTCGCCAACTGGCCCGACGGTGCGGGCCCCAACATGATCCTGGACGACGGCGGCGACGTCACGCTGCTGGTCCACAAGGGCGTCGAGTTCGAGAAGGCCGGCGTCGTGCCGGCACTGGATGCCGAGCACAGCGACGAGTACCGGGTGATTCTGGAGACGCTGCGCCGCTCGCTGGCGAGCGACCCGCAGCGCTTCACGAAGATCGCCGCCGGCATCAAGGGCGTCACCGAGGAGACGACCACCGGCGTCATGCGGCTGTATGAGTTCCACAAGGCCGGCACCCTGCTGTTCCCGGCGATCAACGTCAACGACTCCGTCACCAAGAGCAAGTTCGACAACCTGTACGGCGTACGGCACTCACTCGTCGACGGCATCTTCCGCGCCACCGACGTCATGCTGTCGGGCAAGACGGCCGTGGTCTGCGGCTTCGGCGACGTCGGCAAGGGCTCGGCGGAGTCGCTGCGCGCCCAGGGCGCCCGCGTCATCGTCACCGAGATCGACCCGATCTGCGCCCTGCAGGCCGCGATGCAGGGCTACCAGGTGGCCCGGCTGGAAGATGTCATCGCCACCGCCGACGTCTTCATCACCGCCACCGGCAACAAGGACATCGTGATGGCCGCAGACATGGCCCAGATGAAGCACCAGGCCATCGTCGGCAACATCGGTCACTTCGACAACGAGATCGACATCGTCGGACTGACCCGCTTCCCGGGTATCGAGCGGGTCAACATCAAGCCGCAGGTCGACGAGTGGGTGTTCCCGGCCGCCGACGGCCGCCCCGCGCACTCGATCATCATGCTCAGCGAGGGACGGCTGCTCAACCTGGGCAACGCCACCGGTCACCCGAGCTTTGTGATGAGCAACTCCTTCACCAACCAGACGATCGCCCAGATCGAGCTGTGGACCAAGAATGACGAGTACGAGACCCAGGTCTACGTCCTGCCCAAGCACCTGGACGAGAAGGTTGCCCGCCTGCACATCGACGCGCTCGGCGTCCGGCTCACCGAGTTGCGCAAGGACCAGGCGGAGTACATCGGCGTCGACGTCCAGGGCCCGTACAAGAGCGACATGTACCGGTACTGAG
>JAYVYM010000163.1:0-5199 GCA_043784245.1 Frankiales bacterium | reverse complement strand
GTCCACCGACGCAATCCTGCCAGCCGGCGCCCGCGTGTTGCCCTACCGCAGCAACATCCCCAAGCTGGCCGAGTTCACCTTCAGCCAACTCGATGAGAGCTACCCCGCACGGGCACTGGAGAGCAAGGATCACAGCGGTCACATCGTGGTCGGCGGCGCCAACTACGGGCAGGGATCCTCGCGGGAGCACGCCGCGATCGCACCGCGCTACCTCGGCCTGCGTGCGGTCCTTGCCGTGTCATTCGCGCGCATCCACTGGCAGAACCTGGCGAACTTCGGCGTACTCGCGCTGGAGTTCACCGTTCCCGACGACTACCAGCGGGTCCAACAGGGCGACGTCCTCGTGCTCGAAGGCATCCGGGACACCCTCGGCAGCGACACCGAGATCACGGTTCGTAACGCCACCCGCGACGAGCACTACGTCGCCCGACACCGACTCTCCGATCGGCAGGTAGCGATCCTGCTAGCCGGTGGACTGCTTCCCTGGCTGCGCCAGCACAAGGACCGGCCAACGACGTGACCGGCGCCAGCCTCGTCGTCCGGCTGAGCGACGTCAGGCGCACCCGCGACGACGTCGCGCGGCGCACCGCAGAGGGCAAGACCACACCCGAGATCATGCGACGCCTCAAGCGATACTTCGGCAGAAAGATCTACCAGGCACTACCGCCAACAGGCCGGTCTTGCCAGAAGGAGCATCGCCTTCCGCTTACGTCGAGCTTGTCTACCTCTTGTCAGGAGGTCTTTGCAGGTGGCGGTGAGGACTCGATGCCGTGCCGTCCCGCGATGTCAACAAGTCACGGAATGTCGGCTTGGCTTGGCCCGGGTAGGTGTCGGGAGCTTCAGCAGCAACCTGGTCGTCGTCCCGGCGTACAAGAACGGCGCCGCACCGTAGGGCAGCTTCAGCTGCCCCGCGATCGTCGTGTTCACCGCCTGGCACAGCGGCGGCAACTTGAGCCGTGACAGCGGTGGCGCGTCCTGCGGCACCAGTTCGCCGGGCAACGGCCGGACCGTGCAGCAGTCCGTCGGAACGCTCGACTTCGCCTGGAAGCAGCCAGCGACAGCCGGCACCTCAACGTGCTCGGCTATCCGCAGGCCGCGCCCTTCAACGGCGCTCTGCAGGTGCATTCGGGTGCAGATGACAGTCAGCTCCGAGTCAGCCATCGGGATTTCGAGCTGACCCCAGGCAGCGGGAAACGCGCCGTCGTCCTGCGGCTGGGACGCCCGTTGCCCCCCAACCGTCTACATCGGCGGCCAGGCCTGAACCAGCGCACACGACCGGTGGCTTCGCCAGCAGGCCCTGCCGCTGCTGCCGGTCGGACTGAGCCGAACCACCTTCGAGTCCGACTGCGAGCGCGTCCAGGTGGTCAAGGCCCGCCGGGACCGGCTCGACCAGGTCGTCGCCGAGGCCGCCGGCGACAGCGAGTCCACCCCGATCGTGCGCCGACTGGGCTGCCTGCGCGGGATCACCAGGTACGACTGAGCGCCCACGATTGAACACTGGCGCAGTCGCAGTCGAACCGGTAGATGCTGCCAGACCTCTAGGTGTGGGCAGCAGGACAGGCCCTTCGACAAGACCCATCCTCCCTGCGCAGGAGCGCAGTCGTGCGTCAGGACCCCACGCGCAACAGCGCCCCTTGGCGGTACGGTCCAGGCTCAGCCCAGGTGCAGAAATGTAGAGGCCGAGCGGTCGTGACGCCTCCTCCCTGGCAGCAGCAGTGTGCCCGCGACCACCAAGGCGCGGCAGAGGGTCCTGCCGGTCAGCCGGGCAGCGCCGCGAGGACCGCGTCGAGCAGCCGGTCGGCGCCGAAGCGCACGACGTCGTCGGCAGGCAGCCCGGTCTCGCGCTCGGCGTCCGCGACTGCAGTACGAGCCTGCGCGTCCGTCAGGCTCGCGGTGTTAAGCGCGACCACGGCGACTCGAGCCGGTTTCACGGGGGCGACGACGGCCTCGTACGCCGCGACGAGCGCGGCCAGCGGCAGGATCGGCGCCTCCGGGTAGTCGCTGTTGACCGTCGTGCCCGCGCGGTGGGTGAGCACGAGGACGTCGGGCGCCGAGCCGTGCAGCAGCCCGAGCGTCACGCCCGAGTAGGCCGGGTGGTGAAGCGCCCCCTGGCCCTCGACGAACAGCAGGTCCGCCCCGCGTTCGGCGCCCTCGAGGACCAGCCGCTCGGCCGCGCCGGCCAGGAAGTCGCTGATCACGTGGTCGACCGCGATGCCCCACCCCGTGATGGCGATGCCGGTCTGGCCGGTCGCGACGAACGCCGAGCGCTTGCCGCGGGCGCGGGCCGCGCGGTCCAACTCGAGCGTCACGCTCATCTTGCCGATCGCGCAGTCCGACCCGACCGAGTGCACGACCCGCAGGCCGGCAGGGCGGGCGTACGGGCCGCCCGGCACCGACAGGTCGGACGGGCTGGTGCGCAGGTCGCGCAACCTGACGCCGGCCCGCTGCGCCGCGCTCACGAGGGCGGCGTCGTCGCTGAGCACGGTGTGCAGCCCCGCCTCGACGTCGAGGCCGAGTGCCATCGCCTCCTCCAGGGCGGCCCGCCACTCTGGGGCGAGCGCACCGCCGAGCGGGGCGACCCCGATGAGCAGCGTGGTCGCGCCAAGCGCGGCAGCCTCCGCCACGGTCGCGACGACCGGCACCGGCGAGGCGACGTACGGCACCACCTGCTCGGCAGTGCGGCCAGCCTGCGTCGAGTCGACGACGGCGACCACCTCGCGGGAGGCGTAGCGCACGACGCCGTGGCCGGTCTTGGCGTTGCTCGTCGCCCACAGGCCCTCCGCGAAGACGGCGAGCCGGTCCGTCACCGCTCCTCCACGCCGAGACCCGGGGCGTCCGGCGGCACGACCCGGCCGTCACGCAGCTCGAGCGGCGCGTACCGGCTGCCGGAGATGAGCAGCGCGCCGTCGAGGTCGACGTGGTCGGCGAGCGAGGCCATGGCGGCGGCCTGCGCGATCCCCAGCTCGGACTCGATCATGCAGCCGACCATGACAGCCAGGCCGTGCGCGCGGGCGACCTGCACCGCGCGCACCGCCTCGCGGATGCCGCCGGTCTTGGACAACTTGAGGTTGACGCCGTCGGCGAGCCCGGCCACCTCGGCGACCGCCCGGGCGTCCTTCACCGACTCGTCGAGGAACACCGGCAACCGGTCGGGCAGCTCGCGCAGCTGGCGGTAGCCGTCGATGTCGGCGACTGGGAACGGCTGCTCGACGTACTCGACGCCGAGGGTGCGCAGCTCGGGCATGAGCTCGCGGGCGGTCTCGTACGTCCAGCCCTCGTTGCCGTCGATGCGCAGCCGGGCGGCGGTGTGGGCGCGTACGGCGCGCAGCCGCTCGAGGTCGTCCGTACCGCCGACCTTGACCTTGAGGACCTCGAAGCCCTTCGCCTCCTCGACCCGTTCAACCGTCCCGTCGACACTGTCCAGGCCGATGGTGAACGAGGTCGGGGGCAGCACGGGTGACAGCCCCAGCAGGCGCCAGACCGGCACGCCGAGCCGGCGCCCTACCCAGTCATGCAGCGCGCCGTCGAGCGCCATCTTCGCGCCGGTGCTGCCGGGCAGCCCCGCCAGCCGGGCGCCGATCTCCTCGAGCGCGAACGGGTCCTCGCCGAGGGCCCGGCGCACCTCGTCCGAGCCGACGAACGCAAGCATGGACCTCGGCGTCTCGCCCCAGTAGTCCACCGGCGCCCCCTCGCCGTGCGCGACCAGGCCGTCGTGCTCGAGTTCAACGGTCAGGACCGGCTCGTCGTCCTTCGAGGACCCGGAGATCGAGAACGTGCGGGTCAGGTGCAGGGTGTCGATCCGCGCCGACAGCCGCACGTCAGAGGACCTTCGACAGGAATGCCTTGGTCCGCGGGTGGCTCGGCGCCCTCAGCAGGTCCCGAGGTGTCCCGGCCTCCAGGATCAGCCCGTCGTCCATGAACACGAGCGAGTCGCCCGCCTCTCGGGCGAAGCCCATCTCGTGGGTCACCACCACCATCGTCATCCCTTCGGCGGCGAGCTGCCGCATCACGTCCAGGACCTCGCCGACGAGCTCGGGGTCCAGCGCGGACGTCGGCTCGTCGAAAAGCATCAGCTTGGGCTCCATCGCCAGGGCGCGGGCGATCGCGACCCGCTGCTGCTGGCCACCGGACAGCTGCACCGGATAGGCCGTCGCCTTGTCGCCCAGCCCGACCCGGTCGAGCAGCCCGAGGGCCCGCTCCCGCACGGTCACCTTCGCCTCGCCCTTGACCCGCAGCGGGGCCTCCATGACGTTCTCGAGCGCGGTCAGGTGCGGGAACAGGTTGAAGCGCTGGAAGACCATGCCGATGTCGCGGCGCTGCGCGGCGACTTCCTTCTCCTTCAGCTCGTGCAGCCGGCCGCGGTGCTCGCGGTAACCGACGAGCGTGCCGTCGACGTACAGCCGGCCAGCGTTGACCTTCTCCAGGTGGTTGATGCAGCGCAGGAAGGTGGACTTGCCGGACCCGGACGGGCCGATGATACACAGGACCTCCTTGGGCGCGACCTCGAGGTCGATGCCCTTGAGCACCTCGACCCGGCCGAAGGACTTGCAGACCTCCTGCGCGCGGACCATCGGCGTCGCGCTCACCCGTGCGGCATCTCGACGGACGGGACCACCGCGTGGTGCGACAGCCGGGCCAGCAGCCCCCGGCCCCCACCGGCGGAGTCACGGGTCGCGCCCCGTCCGTAGTGCCGCTCGATGCGGGTCTGGGCGACCATGAGCACGCTGGTCATCGCGAGGTACCACAGGCTCGCCATGATCAGCATCGGGATGATCTGGTACGTACGGCTGTAGATGTTCTGAGTGCGGAAAAGCAGCTCGTAGTACGGGATGTAGGCGACGAGCGACGTTGTCTTGAGCATCGAGATCGTCTCGTTGCCGGTCGGCGGGACGATGACCCGCATCGCCTGCGGCAGGACGATGCGGCGCAGCGTCGTCGAGCGGCTCATCCCCAGCGCCGAGGCTGCCTCGGTCTGCCCCTCGTCGACCGACAGCAGCCCGGCCCGGACGATCTCCGCCATGTAGGCGCCCTCGTTGAGGCCGAGGCCGAGCAGCGCGGCCACCAGCCCGGGGACCAGCGTGTTCGTGCTGCTGCTGACGAGCTCGGGACCGAAGGGGATGCCGAGTGACAGCCGGGGGTAGAGCGCGCCGAGGCTCCCCCAGATGATCAGCTGGACGAGCACGGGGGTGCCGCGGAAGA
>JAYVYM010000162.1:0-4531 GCA_043784245.1 Frankiales bacterium | reverse complement strand
GGACGCTCTCGCGTCCACCGCCGCACCGCCGCGGCACCCGCTCAGCAGCACCGTCGCCAGGACCAGCGCGACCACGCCCGGGTGCGCTGGCAATCTGTCAGCCGCCCGTCAGGCAGGCGGGTGTGCCGACGGGTAGGCCGGCACAGCTGGCCGGCCGGGGGGCCACCCGGATCAGGCCCCAGGCGCCGACCTGGGTGAACGGGCGCCGCAGGTCGCCGTAGAGGTAGTCACCGGTCTGCTGCGTGAAGCCGCCGGCTCCCCCCTCGACCCAGGCGTCGAACGACTCGCCCGGTCCCAGTGCCTGGTTGGCGTCGTACTCGCTGCCGGGGATCAGCATGTCGCGCGGGGCCTCCAGGCCGCCCAGGGTGAACACGTGCCCCTGCTCGCTGCCCGGGGCCACGCTCTCGTGCACCAGCAGACCGTCACCGGCGTACGTCTTCACCACCGGGGTGGCCGGGTCGACCGTGCCGCCGGGGTCGGCGAACGTCGCCGAGGTGTCACCCGCCGGTGCCGCCTGGTAGTTGATGTTGGTGGCCCCCTGCGCCGCGAACGTTGGATAGGGCATGAAGTCCTGCGACATCTGCGGATCGTTGTCGGCGAGCAGCAGGGACACGTCCCGGTAGTCCTGCCGGGCAGGTCCGGCGACCGGGGCGGGCAGGTGCACGTCGACCTGGGCGCCGACCGCCGTCGGCGTGCGGCCCGGCCCGAACGTCGCGCCCTGCGGCGAGACCACGACGGCTCCGTACAGCCCCAGCTTCTGGCTGTCATGGCTGTCGTCGCCGGCCAGGTCGGCAACCGTGGCGCTGCCGAGGAAGGCGTTGTCGGCGTAGGAGGTGTAGACGCGGGTGGCACCCCGCGCCGTCGTCGCGGCCGGGCTGTAGCCGACGGCGACCCCCGACGACCCGGCGCTGCGGTCGAGCTTGCCCACCGCGAACGTCGCCGGCGCCGAGCGGCTGTTGGTGAGGGTGACGACGAGGCAGTCGCCGGCCGCGACGTGCAGCACCAGGGGCTCGGGCTTGACGGTCCCGGCCTGTAGCCCGGCCACTGCCGACGAGGGCGCGAACATCGCGAGATGGCCGAGGTCCAGTGCGGTGACGTCGTAGGCCTTCACCGGCGCGCCGGTTGGGCACGGGCTGGCGTTGTCGGCAGCGCTCGGCGCGGGCGGGCTGCTGCTCGCCGCGGGCCGGACCCAGGTGCCGCCGGGAGCCGCGTTGTCCGGCAGCGGCAGCAGGTCACCGGCGTTGGCCGCCAGCACCCGCACGATGCCCCAGGCGCCCTGGGCGGTGCGCCGCGCGATCCCGTTGGAGTACAGGTAGTCACCGGGCCGGCTGCGGCCCTTCGGCCCGTTGCCTTCCAGTGCCAGCGTGTACTTCTCGCTCATCCCGTAGTGCAGCGTGTCCAGCTGGCTGCCGATGGTCGCGGGGGTGCCGCCACCGGGGTCGCCCTGCACGCTGCCGTCGCCGGCCAAGGTCATCCGGTTGTCGATGTCGAAGCGCTGACCCTGGAAGCGCAGCGTGTCAAGGGTCGGACTGACGTTGATGGTCCGCACGACCAGCGGGTCACCCGGGTAGCCGCGCAGCAGCGGGGTCTTGGGGTCGCCGTAGGCGTAGGAGGAGTAGCGGTTGGCTGCGCTCGGGCGCTCGGTGAAGGGCGCGGCCTTCAGGTTGATCGTGGAGTAGGCACCCTGGTCGTTGTCGTTGATCGTCCACAGGGCCAGCTCGCGGAAGCTGCCGTTGACGTGCCCCGGTAGCAGGTCCTGGTAGCCCGGCGCGGACCGGTTGGCGACGATGTCGGCGATCGTACCCGACTTGATCTCGGTACTGTGGTTGCCGGGGGCGTAGAACTTCGATCCGGCCGGCTCGACGATGAGCTGCCCGACCAGGCCGTGGCCCCAGCCGTGGATGCCGTCGACGTGGTCGTGCCAGAAGATGTTGTCCAGCTGCGTGTCGGCGTACCACTCGTACTGGATGAACTCGAAGCCGGCGCGGTCGGTGACCGGGTGGGCGTTCCTGAGCGGTGCATCCAGGGTGACGGTGCTGCTCGCCGGGTCAACAGCGAGGACCTGCCGTACCTCGATCCCCTCGCCGCCCATGCCGACTCCGATGAACGGGTGTGCGGGTGCGCCGGTCGCCGTGCGGTCCTGGAACTTGGTGACGCTGGTGAGCTGCAGGCTGGTGGCGCCGCGGCCGGTCGCCTTCGCCAGCGTCGGGTCCTCGATCTGGTAGGGCCGGACGGAGTGCTCGTAGGCGAAGCCGGTCGAGACGCCGTCCGAGCCCTGCACGTCGAACTGCACGTGGTGGATGTGCATCGTGGTCTTGGACCAGCCGTCGAAGGTGCTCGCGTCAGGAATCTCATTGGTGAGCGTGACCTTCGCGCAGTCACCGACGTTGACGCGCAAGGCCAGCGGTTGGGAGGTCGGGTCGCTGTAGACCTTGGCTTTGTCCTGGGCGAGCGTGAACAGCTTGCCCTCACGGTCGGTGATGGTGGCGCTGCGCTGCACGGGGGTGGCGATGGCGACGACGTTGAAGTGCCTGGTCGGGGTGGGCGCGCCGGTCCGGGTCCGCGACGGGCAGAGCCCGTCGGGCCGATAGGCGTACGGGTCCACCGTCGGCTGGACGGTCACCGCCGGGTTCGGGTCGGCGCGAAAGCTCGAGTCGATCGGACCGGGTGAATCGGCGCTCTGCGGGTCGGTGGCCTCGGAGTGCTGCGCTCCCGGCGCGGCGTCACCGTGCTCACCGAGCAGCGGCGAGCCGGAGTGGCCCTGCGGGCTGAACGGCGGCCGGCTGCCCAGGTGGGTACGCAGGACCGGGAAGGCCGGTCGGCCGTCGGCGGGGTTGAACAGCTGGGCCGGCCGGCCCTTACCGGTCGCGTCGGTCTCGTAGAACAGTGGCTGCGCCGTCGCCAGATCGAACTGCGGGTTCTGCGCGCTGCCCTGCCGTTTCAGGTCGGTGATCTGCAGACCGGGGTGCGAGGGGATGTCGGACTGGTTGGGCCAGGCACCGCCCTGGGTGCCGGTGGGGGTGGTGTCCTCCGGCTCGGCCAACGCGACCGCAGGGTTGGCTGTCGACCAGGTCCAGTCGTAGACCGAGGGGTCCTGCGTGGAGGCCCGTACGCCCTGCGGCGGCAGCTGCTGGCGTACCAGCGCGGCGAGGCCGGTGGTGTCCTTGATGGTCTGGCTGGCATCGAGCGGGTTGCCGCTGGCGTCCTTCGGGCCGAAGTTCTTGCCGATGAGCTGGTCGGAGGTGACGGCCTCCGGCGCGGCGACCCGGTCGCTGAGCGCAGCGAAGTTGGGCTGCAGGGTGTTATAGACCCGCCAGAAGCTCCACATGCCCGACACGTAGTGCTTGGCGATGTGGCAGTGGAACAACAGGTCGCCAACGGTGTGTTGGACGCCGCCGGCGCCCCCTTCGAGCTCGAGGTTGTAGGACTCGCCCGGTCCGATCGACTGGGCATCGAGCCGGTTGGAGGCCACCTCGTTCTGCGGGTGCTTGTTCAGCCGGGTGTCGGCGTAGTTCCACGACGGGTCGGCGACCGGGTTCATCCGCCAGCGGTCACCACCACCGTGCAGGTGGTAGACGTGGAACTTCTCGCCGCTGGCGTGGCTGATCCGGAACTTGGTGGGGTCACCGGTGTAGCCGCGGGGCATCGGGGTCGATGGGTCGCCGAAGGTGTACGACGAATACGAGTGCGACTTCTCCTTGCCGAAGGCGAGCAACCGGTTGCGGAAGGGCTCCGAGCGGTAGTTGAGCGCGAACTGCCCCGGGCGGTAGCTGCCGGTGGTGGAATCCACCTGCGGGAGCTCCGAGCCGTTGCGGTCGTAGATGACCTCGTTGTCGTTGCCGACCTCGTGGTGCTGGAAGATCGCCTCACGGAAGGACGCCCCGCCGGCCGGTGCCACGACGGCCTCCCAGCCGGACAGCAGCGGGGCGCCGGTGTTGGCGTTGCCGTACGAAGACCCCTTCGGCTCCACGTTCAGCATGCCGAACAGGCCGTGGTCCACCGCGGCGCGAAAGCCCGGCCCGGGGTGCACGTAGTGCGACCCCTCCAGGTTCTTGTTGTCCGGCACGTAGTAGCGAAACGTCGTTGTCTCGCCCTGCGCGACCGCGGAGTCCGCGTTCTTGCCGATCGCGTCCCCGGACGAGGCCGCGGCGAAGGCCAGCCCGTCGATGTGCAGCCCGTACCGGCCGCCGGAGGCCAGGTTGGTGAAGGTGATGGTGACGCAGTCACCCTCGTTGACCCGGACCGACAGGGGTTGGATCGGGTCGTCACGCAGGCCGACCGAGACCTTCTGGCTGGTCTCCTCCTGCCGTACCGCCTGCAGCGCCGTCAGCGCGCCGTGCGGGTCGGGCACACCGATCCCGCTCGCGGCGTCGAGGCGGTAGGTGTTGGCCTGCCCGTCGACGCTGTTGACGACGAGCATCTTGCCGGACCGGTCGTTGTCGCCCGACCTGTTGAGGGGGGTATTCAGGTCGATCGCGGTCACGTCGAAGCTGCGCTGCGGCGCCCCGGGTAGGCAGGGCTGGCCGGGATC
>JAYVYM010000161.1:0-28180 GCA_043784245.1 Frankiales bacterium | reverse complement strand
GGTCTCACGGCATCCACGGTGCACCGCTTGCTCGGCTGGCGGCCCGACAGCCGCAGCCGGTTCCGGCATGACCAGGGCAACCGGCTGCCCTTCGACGTCGTCGTCGTCGACGAGGCGTCGATGGTGTCGCTGACGCTGATGGCCAGGCTGCTCGAGGCGATGCCGCCGACCGCCCGGCTCGTGCTCGTCGGAGACCCCGACCAGCTCACCCCGGTCGATGCCGGCGCTGTGCTCAGCGACCTCGTCCACCGCCCGGCGTCCGTCACGGGGGGTCCGGCGCCCGCGCCCGGGTTCGATCTGGCCCTGGACAGCAGCGACCTGGACGTCGAGGAGCGCCGGCAGCTACGCAACGGGGTCGTGCGCCTGCGGGTACCGCACCGATACGGCCCGGGCATCGGTGCTCTTGCCGAGGCCGTCCGGCGCGGTGACGCCGACGCCGCCCTCGAGCTGTTGCACGCCGGTGGTGCGGTCAGCCTGGCTCGAGACGTCGACGGCCTGCGCGGCGAGGTGGTCCGGACGGCGGCCGAGCTGTCGGCGGCGGCCGACGCCGGCGACGTGGCGGCCGCCCTGGCGCTGCTCGGCCGGCACCGGCTGCTGTGCGCACACCGGCACGGCCCGTACGGCGTCTCCACCTGGAACGAGCAGGTTGCCCGCTGGATCGACAGGCCGCTCGGCCAGCCGCACGCCGGCCAGCCGCTACTGGTGACCGCCAGCGACCACCAGAGCCGGCTCTACAACGGGGATACCGGCGTGGTGGTCCGTACGCCGGACGGGCTGCGCGCCGCGTTCGCCCGCGGCGCCAACCCGCTGCTGCTGCCGCTGTCGCGACTCTCGGCGGTGCAGACCGCGCACGCCCTGACCGTCCATCGCAGTCAAGGCAGCCAGTACGACGCGGTCACCGTCCTGCTGCCGACGCAGGCGTCCGCGATCCTCACCCGCGAGCTGCTGTACACGGCGGTGACCCGGGCCGGCATCCGGGTCCGCGTCGTCGGCACCGACGATGCTGTCCGGGCCGCGGTCGACCGGCAGGTGGTGCGGGCCAGCGGCCTGAGGCGGGTGGTCGGCGAGCTGTCCGGTCCGCAGGCGCCGCAGTCCCGGGGCGTCACGTGAAGGACGGGCTACCGGGGGCAGTGCGCGCGCCGACGGGTACACCACCGGGATGCGACCCCTGGTGCTGCTCGATGTCGACGGTGTGCTGAACGCACTCGGGCCGCCCGACGGCTCCTGGGACGACTGGCGGTACGGCTCGGCGGCCGCTCTGGGACGCGACTGGCCCATCCGGTTCTCGCCGACCGTCGTCGCAGCGGTCCGCGGCTGGACGGAAACGGCCGACGTCAACTGGCTGACAACCTGGGGCCATGAGGCGAACACCGGTCTGGGCGACCTGCTGGGGCTTGCGAAACTGCCCGTCGCTGGCACGCCGGACGGGCCGACCGAGCCTGCAGCCCAGACCGTCGGTGCGCTGTCGGCCGTGACACCGGCTGCCCCCGACCGGCTGACCGGCCGGTGGTGGAAGCTCGACGTCGTTCGCGCTCTCGTAGGGCGGCAGCCAGGGCGCCGACTGGTCTGGGTCGACGACGACCTCGCCGCCGACCCGGCGGGCCGGGCCTGGGTACGCGGGCATACCGACTGCCTGCTGGTCGCCCCGGACCCGCTGACCGGTCTGGTGGCCGGCCAGCTCGCAGCAGTCGCGGCGTTCCTCTTGGCCTCGCAGTAGCGCGGGTCGACAGCGGCGGATGCTGGACAGCGCGCACGCATGAGCAGACAATCGGGCCGGCACAGGCAGCGCCCCAAGCGGGTGGACCAACCACGCCGCGAGCGCTCACCCGGGCCCGGGAGCCGTCTCATGAGCGCTGTCCAACCGCAGGTGGCACCCGCGACCGGCGCCCTGTGGCGCGCGCTGGACCACCCGCATGCAGCCACCACGGTCGCTCTGGCCGACCCCGAGATGGGGTCGCTGGCCGCAGTCACCTGGGCGTCGACGCACCTGGCGGCGGTCGCCAGCGTGCTGCACCCGGTGGCCCGCCGTCTCCTGCCGCACGGCCGGGCCAGGCTGGGCGTTGTCGTCGAGGCCGACCGGGCGCTGCAGAGCGCCCTGTGGCGGCTCGACCGCCGGCTGACCGGCGACGTGCACGTGTCCGGCCACGACGTCCTGGCCCTGCAGCGGCACGTCACAGCGACGCTCGAGCAGCACGCGAGCCGTGAGCGGGACCTGGTCGAGGAGCTCGTAGGGCGGCTCTCCGAACCTGAGCAGGACGCGCTGGCGCAGCGGGTCACCGACGCCGCGCGCAAGGCGCCGACCCGTCCGCACCCACACGCCCCGGTGACCGGGGCGGTCTCGGTGCTGGCGTTCCGGGTCGACGCCGCCGCTGATCACCTGCGTGACCTCATGGACAGCCGGACCAACCCGGCGCCGCGAGATGTCACGGCGCCGCGCGTACCGGGGCGGTGGGGCGCCTACGTCATGGGGACGCCGTACCCGGCCCCTGCGGCAGAGCCGGACGGGCCGGGCGACGCGTAGGTCCTAGTACCAGCCACTGGACTGTGAGTGCCCCCAGGCCGCGCAGGGTGAGCCGTAGCGGTCGGCAATGTAGGACAACCCCCAGGTGATCTGGGTCGCCGCATTGGTTTGCCAGTCCGCGCCCGCCGAGGCCATCTTGCTGCCGGGTAGCGACTGCGGGATGCCGTACGCACCGCTGCTCGCGTTGCTCGCGGTCAGGCTCCACCCGCTCTCGCGGTTCCAGAGCTGGTCCAGGCAGGAGAACTGGCTGCCCTGCCCGCGGGCATTGAGCATGGCCTGGGCGATGGCCCGGGGGTCACCCGAGGCAGCAGGCGCCGGGACGGGGGCGACACTGCGCGAGCGGCTCGCACGCGCCGCCGCAGCCTGCTCCTGGGCGAGTCGGTCCGCCTGAGCCTGCGTCGCAGCTGCCTGAGCCTGCACCGCGGCTGCCTGCACTGCGGCTGCCTGAACTGCGGCTGCCTGAACTGCGGCTGCCTGAACTGCGGCTGCCTGAACTGCGGCTGCCTGCGCGGCGGCCGCTTGCGCTTCGGCCGCCGCCTGCATCGCCGCTGTCGCTATCTGCTCACCCACAGCGGTGTCCATCGAGGCGTTGAAGGCCTGCAGAGTGCGCAGATCGGCCGCCGGTGCGCCGGCGTCGGGGCGGGCAGCGGCCGCCGCGTCGGGCGGGCTCTGTGTGACGACCGTGGCAGCAACCGGGACGGCGAGGACGCCGAGAGCGCCGCTGAGCAGCGCTGCCCGCCGGAGTGTGGCCCGCACCGCGCCCCCGCCGGATGCGGCGGCGACGGGTAGCGCGTGGCGATGGGAGCTGCCGGGCAGGGGCTCGGGGAGCGGTAGGCGGCCGGCGGCGTGCCGACCAGTGGACGGGCGGATGCTCACAGTGAAAGACCTCCGGGCAGCACCGCGCTCTCGCTGCCCGTAGGCATCAAGGACGGTGCTTCGAGTGGGGGACCGCAGTCCCGGCCACAGGGCGGGCGAGCCTCACGCGGGGGTATCGGACGACCATCGGGGCCAGCCGGGCGTGGGCTCACGCGTTCTCGGACTTGAGGTCACAGTAGGGTCACGGCTGGCGCTGACGCAAACCGCTCGCGAAGTGGCGGTCGTCACGTTCACCCGGTGTACGCGGCGACCGCACCCAGCGTCACAGAGGGGATGATCTGCGTTGCGGCGAGCCCGCCACGCCAATGAGCGGGTCAGTTCTCGGCCGCACGCGGCGAGCGCAACCCGTCGAGGAGCGCGCCGCTGAGCTCCTCGATGTCCTCGATAGAGGCATTGGTCAGCGCGTCGAACACGCCGCTGCCGCGCCCGAGCACGATCCCGGCGAAGGCCGCGGTGGCCAGCTCCGCGCGCAGCTGTGCACGATCCAGGCCCTCGTGCTCGAAACGCCTGCGAAGCGGCGCCACGAGGCGGCCGTGCAGCTCGCGACGCGCGGCGTCCTGCACCTCGGGGTCCTCGTGCGCACGCAGGGCGGCCTGGAACACCGGCCCGGCTCCCCGCCTGCTCAACCGCTCCAACAGAGCGCCGCGACGGTCCCGCTCGAGCAGGTCGGCGGGCATCTGCTGACCGAGCTCGGTCGTGAGCGCGGCGAGGTACAGCCCGGCCTTGCTGCCGAAGTGCCGCGCGATCAGGGCCGGGTCGACGCCGGCCCGCTCGCCCAGCTCGCGCACGGTCGTCCGGTCGTAGCCCCGTTCGGCGAACAGCTCGGTCGCCGCGGCCAGCAGAAGGTCGTGGCTGCGCGCCGACCCACGCGGTGTCACCGTGCCCGTGACCGCTCGCCTCACCGGGCCATCCATCAGGCGGCCCGTACGGCTTCGACGTGTGGCAGCGGGACGTCCTCTGCCGACGGCCCGGACCGCGACGACGAGCCCCACCGAGTCAGCCCGAAGCTGACGACAGCGGTGACCACCCAGACTCCGCAGCCGACGACAGCCGCGGCGTCGTACCCCGAGCCTTGCGGCAGCGCCTGCCCGACCGGCGTGTGGGCCTGCAGGATCGTCGCCGACAGGGCGCTGCCCGCGGAGTAGCCGACGGTGCGCAGCACCTGGTTGAAGCTCGTGGCGCTGCCCGTCTCGTGCGCCGGTACGGAGCGCACGATCAGACCCGGCATCGCGGCAAAGGTGCAGCCGACGCCGAGCCCGGCGACGCCCATCGTGAAGAACGCCATCCACAGGCTGCTGCGGGCCACGGCGAAGCTCAGCATCGCGATCAGGAAGATCAGGGAGCCGATCGGCAGCACCAGGTCCGGGCTGGTGCGCCGGGCCAGCAGCGGCGCCACCCGGCTCGCGGCGACGCTCCCGAGGGAGAACGGCAGCAGCACGAAGCCGGCGACGACCACGGAGGAGCCGAAGCCGTAGCCGGCGCTCGGTGGCGTCTGGACGAACCGGGTGACCAGCGAGAGCAGCAGGTACATCCCGATGCCGGCGCAGAGGCCGGTGACGTCGGCGGTGAGAACCGCGCGGCGGCGCAGCAGCCGCAGGTCCACCAGCGGGTAGGCGATGCGCAGCTCCCGCCGGATCCACATCCCGAGCAGCACCAGCGCCCCGCCGGTCGTACCGAGCAGGCGACCCGAAGCCCACCCCCACGTCGCCGCTTCGGACAGGGCCAGCAGCAGGCCCGCCAGGGCGGCACCGAGCAGCGCCGCGCCGACCACGTCGAGCGGGTGTGCCTGGCGACCGCGGCTGCTCGGGATGACGAGCGCCGCAAGTCCGAGGGCAACGGTGGTGACGGCCGCCCCGAACCAGAAGCCGGCGTGCACCCCGAGGTGTTGTGCGATCAGCCCGGTGAGCGGGTAGCCGAGGCCGACACCGGCAACTGCGGTGACCGACAGCAGGGCGATCGCGCTGCGGGCGCGCTGCCCGGAGACGTGGTCACGGGCGACGGCTATGGCCAGGGAGGTCAGCCCCAGGCCGACGCCCTGCAGGCCGCGACCCATGAGCAGAGCGGCGAATCCCAGCCGCAGCGCGGCGAGGATGCTGCCGGCGACGACCACCACCAGGGCCATCAGCACCACGGGGCGGCGGTATGGGCCGTCAGCCAGTCGCCCCAGCGTGGGCGTGGCGACCGCGCCGACCAGGAAGGTGATGGTCAGCGACCACTGTGCCTCGGCCAGCGGGACACCTTCGGTCCGCGCGATGGTCGGGATGAGCGGTGCGCCGAGACTGCTGACGACGGCCACGACCATGCCGAGGAACACCAGGACAGGGACGAGGCATCGTTCACGCACGCTGCCCGGCTCCACATGTGCCCCTGTCAGCAGTTGATGTCATCGCATGATGACACCAGCCGAGCAGTTCGGCGATGTGAGGTCGCGCACCGTCTACAGGTCACTCCAGTGCTCGACGTCCGGGGTATCGGCGAAGTGCGGCCCGATCAACGCTCGCCACTGCGGGAAGCGCGGGCTCGACCGGAAGCCCTGATGCGCCGCGAGTGACTCCCACTCGACCAGCAGCGTGAAGCGTGACGGCGACTCGATGCCGCGCAGCATCCTCGTCGAGCGGCAGCCTGGGGTATCGGTGAGCAGCGCAACGGCCTCGGCGTACGCGGCCGCGAAGGCCGCCTCGCTGCCGGGCTTGACAGTGAAGCGGGCGACCTCGAGGACCATGACCGGCAGGCTTGCACACCGCCCGGTGCCCGGAACCTCGGCACCCGGGCGAGCTGGCTTGAGCCCGGCGGGTGAACGTCCCCGAAGTCGGGCAATCCACAGCAGCGCGCTGCACGAACGAGCGGCAGCACCATCGTGTTCCCGGAGAGCGGGGCCGATCCGGCCCCGCTGCTGCTGGGAGATGTGGGGGCCCGTCACCCGGCGGGACCCTTGGTAGCCGGCGCCTGCCGGCCGCAGAGAAGACGAGAGATCATGACCCGTCCGACCAACGCCAGACGAAGGGCGATTGCCGGTGTCGCTGCTGCGGCCCTGGCCGCCAGCGGCGCAGCGCTGCTGGCACCAGGTACGAGCTCCGCGTCCAGCCACCGCGAGGCCCCGCTCACGTCGGCCAACCCGCTGGCCGACAACACCGACGTGTACGCGTTCGTCAGCCCGGACAACCCCAAGATGACCACGCTCATCGCGAACTGGATCCCCTTCGAGGACCCGGCCGGCGGCCCGAACTTCTACCCGTTCGGCGCCGACGGCTACCGCTACAACATCAAGGTCGACAACAACGGCGACGGCATCCCGGACATTACCTACCAGTGGACGTTCAACAACGTCGACAAGCGCGGGACGAACACCTTCCTGTACGCCAACGGAGCCGTGAACTCCTTCAACGACCCGCACCTGCTGTTCAAGCAGACGTACACGCTGGCAGCGATCACCGGCGACGGGAAGCGCACCGTCCTCGTGAACAACGGCGAGGTTGCGCCGTCCGACGTGGGCAAGGCGACGTTCCCGAACTACGCGGCGCTGCGCAACGAGGCCATCACGCCGGTCCCCGGTGGGGGCAAGAGCTTCGCCGGCCAGGCCGACGACCCGTTCTTCCTGGATCTGCGGGTGTTCGACCTGCTCTACGGGGCCAACCTCAAGGAGGTGGGCAGTGACACGCTGAACGGCTACAACGTCAACAGCATCGCGCTGCAGGTGCCGACCGCTGAACTGACCAAGGGCGGCGACGGCAGCGGCATCGTCGGCGTTTGGAGCACCACCGACCAGCAGACGATGCAGCTCACCAAGGGCGCATCCACGCCGACCGGCCCCTACGTCCAGGTGTCGCGCCTGTCCGCCCCGCTGGTCAATGAGGTCATCATCCCGGCCGGCCTCAAGGACGCCTTCAACTCGTTGAACCCGGTCGAGGACAAGACCGTCCCGGCGGCCGTCAACGCGGTGCTGGACCCGGAGGTCCCCAAGCTGATCGAGGCCCTCTATGGCATCAAGGCCCCGGCGACGCCCCGCAATGACCTGTTCGCGGCGTTCCTGACCGGCATCAGCGGGCTGAACCAGCCGCCGGCCGCTGCCAAGAACCCAGCCGAGATGATGCGCCTGAACACCGGCATCGCGCCGGCCGCCAAGCCCAACCGGCTCGGTGTCCTGGCCGGTGACAACGCGGGCTTCCCGAACGGCCGCCGCCTCACCGACGACGTCGTCGACATCGAGCTGCAGGCGCTCGAGGGTGCTATCCGTACCGGCAAGCTCAACCCGGCGCTGACCGACAAGGTCGACAAGAACGACAAGCCCTTCGGCAAGGCGTTCCCGTACCTCGCGCTGCCGACCTCAGGCTCCAGCACGCAGGCGCGCGGCACCAGCAAGACCGGCGGCGAGCACGAGGACGCCTCCAACACAGCTGCGGCTGCCCCCTCCGGCGCTGTCGCGGCCGGCACCGGCGGCAGCGGCTCCAGCCTGCCCGTCGTCCCGGCCGGTCTCGGCCTGCTCGGCCTCGCGGTGGCGGGTGCCGGCACGCTACTGGTCCGCCGTCGCTCGGCTGCCGGCCAGCTCTAGCCGCCCGGTAGGGCACGCTTCTCCACATGAACACACGGTTCGCGCTCCGGGGGTCCGTCGCTGCTGCGGCGGACCCCCGGAGCGCGCGCCCGCGCCCTCGGTGGGCATGGGCGGGCGTGCTTGCCCTGCTCGTCCTCGCCGTAGCCCTGCTGGTGCCCGGCCTGCTCGCCGGGCGCCAGCGCTCGGCTGACCTCGCGGCCGACCTCGGCGCAGGCCCCGTCGTCGATGTCCCGACCGTGGCGCTGGTCTCCGCCCCACCGGTCGCCTTGGAGGTACCAGCGCTGGGCCTGGACACGCCGCTGGGCGGCCTGCGTACAGACCGCTCCGGTGCGCTGCAGGTCGATGCGGACCCGGCCAGGGCGGGCTGGTACTCGGACGGGCCAGCGCCGGGTGACCTCGGCCCGGCGGTGCTGGCGGGCCACCTCGACAGTCGCGCCGGGCCCGGCGTGTTCGCGGGGCTGGACCGCCTGCGGCCCGGCGAGCGGATCGGGGTCCGTCGCGCCGACGGCACCCGCGTCGAGTTCGAGGTCACCGAGGTCACGACGTTCGCCAAGCGGGAGTTCCCGACCGCACGCGTGTACGCCGGGAACGGCACCGCAGCCCTGCGGATCATCACCTGCGGCGGGACATTCGACCCGGACAGCGGCCGGTACCGCTCGAACACCATCGTCTTTGCTCAGCTCGTCGGGAGCCCGACGGGCTGAGCTCGTCGTCAGCAGCCGAGTCCTGTGGGCAGTCGGTCCAGCAGTGGCAGCTGACCGGGTGAAATCTTGCGGCGGGCGGTGGGCAGGTCGAACCACTGCGCCCGGTCGAGCTCGGGGAAGCGCTGGAACTGCCCCGACCGCGGCGGCCAGTGCATCGTGAACAGGTTGCTGACGACAGCCGTCACGTCCAGCTCACCCTCGAGCGCCCACGCCGCGACGAGCTTGCCGCTGCGCAGCCGCACCTCGCCGAGCGGGACCGGGTCGCCGGCCGCCGGGGCCAGACCGGTCTCCTCGGTGAACTCGCGGTACGCCGCCGCGAGCGGTTGCTCGTCCTCCAGGTACTCACCTTTGGGGATGCTCCAGACGGCATCGTCCCGGCGCGCGAACAGCGGGCCGCCCGGGTGTCCGAGCAGCACCTCGACGCCGGCTGGACGGCGCCGCCACAGCAGCAGGCCCGCACTGCGCCTCACGCCGGCACGGTCACGCGTGCGGCTGGGGCGCGCGGCCGGGCGGTTGGGTCGGCCGGGGCAGCAGCGGCACCCGTCGGCGCAGCGGCCGGACGAGGGGGCTCGCCGTGGTGAGCTCCACGTCCTCGCCGCACAGCCGTAGCAGCAGATGGCCGGCGGCGCCGTCGCGCAGCGAGCAGGTCACCTCGGTGTGGGTCACGTCAACCAGCAGGCGCAGTCCCTGACGTCGCAGCCGGAAGGTCAGCCGGTCGATGCCGGTCGGCAGCGCGGGGTCGAAGCCGAGCACCTCACCGTGCTCACGCAACCCACCGAAGCCCTCCACCAGGGTGGACCAGGCGCCGGCGAGCGAAGCCATGTGCAGGCCGTCCCGGCTGTTGTGGTGCAGATCGTGCAGGTCCACCAGCGCCGCCTCGTGCGCGTAGTCGTGGGCGAGCTCGAGGTGCCCGACCTCGGCGCAGAGCACCGATTGGGTGCAGGCCGACAGCGAGGAGTCCCGCACGGTGATCCGCTCGTAGTGATCGACGTTGCGGGCTTTCTGCTCGGCGGTGAAGGCGTTCGGGAACCAGTGCATCGCCAGCACGAGGTCGGCCTGCTTGCACACCTGTCGGGCGTACAGCAGGACGTACGGCGCGTGCAGCAGCAGCGGGTAGCGGCCAGTGAACGCCTCGAAGTCCCACTCGGCGTAGCGGGTGAAGCCGGCCGACTGAGGGTGCACCCCGAGCTCGGCGTCGTAGGGGAGATGGACAGCCCGCGCGTGCACCAGCCACTCGGCGCTCTCCTGCTCGGTGACGCCGAGCCGATGTGCGAGCTCGGGATGCCGGGTGCAGGCGGCCGCGGCGATCCGCAGGTTGCGGGCGGCCATCAGGTTGGTGAAGACGTTGTCGTCGGCGACCGCGGAGTACTCGTCGGGGCCGGTGACGCCGTCGACGTGCCAGCTGCCGGCGCGGTCGTGGTGGCCCAGCGAGGACCAGAGCCGGGCGGTCTCGACCAGCACCTCGAGGCCGCCGTCGCGCTCGAGGGAGTCGTCGCCGGTGATCACCCGGTAGCGCTCGATGGCGCTGGCGACGACGGCGTTCAGGTGGAACGCGGCGGTACCCGCCGGCCAGTAGGCCGAGCACTCCTGACCCCGGATGGTGCGCCAGGGGAAGGCCGCGCCGGACAGTCCCAACGTCTGCGCCCGCTGCTTCGCGAGGTCCAGGATCGAGGCGCGCCAATGCAGCGCATCGGCGGCCGCACCCGGTAGGGCGTACATCAGCGGCGGCAGGACGTAGCCCTCGGTGTCCCAGAACGCATGCCCGTCGTAGCCCGGCCCGGTCAGCCCCTTCGCGGGCAGCGCCCGCCGCTCCGCTCGGGCCCCGGCCTGCAGGACGTGGAACAGCCCGAAGCGCACGGCCTGCTGCAGGACCGGATCGCCCTCGACCTCGACGTCGATGTTGTCCCAGAAGGTGTCGAGGTACGCACGCTGCCCGGCCAGCAGGCTCTCCCAGCCCTCGTAACGGGCGCCGACCAGCGCGGCTGCGGCCTGGTCGCGGACCGCCTCGGTCGAGCGCTGCGAGCTCCAGCCGTACGACAGCAGCTTGACGACCCGCAAGACCTCGCCGGGCATCAGGATGCAGGCGACCGTCGTGCGGGCCCAGTCGCTGCGTGCGTGCGTCTGTTCGGAGAACCGCCCCGGCACGGTCACGTCGTGGTGCATGCCGGCAGCCATCGTCAGGCCGCTGCTACGGGTGCGGTGCACCAGCAGCGCGCCGTGCTCGTCGACGTCGGAGGACAGGTGGACCAGCGGGTGGTCCAGTGCCGCGGCCACCCGTGGGTCGCCGGACGGGCTGGGCACGTGCTCATTGGCGACCAGCTCGGACTGCACGATGATCTGGGTGCGCTCGACGGCCTCGACCTCGTAGCAGATCGCAGCGACGCTGCGGTGCTGAAAGGAGACCAGCCGGGTCGAGCGGACCAGCACCCGGCGGCCGGCCGGCGACGTCCAGTCGGCCGAGCGGGTGAGGGTGCCCGCACGCAGGTCGAGCGTCCGCTCGTGCGCGTTCAGCTCGCCGTAGCGAACGTCGAAGGGCTCGTCCTCGACCAGCAGCCGGATAATCTTGCCGTTGGTCACGTTGACGACGGTCTGGCCCTCCTCGGGATAGCCGTAGCCGGTCTCGGCGTACGGCAGTGGGCGCTGCTCGAAGAAGGAGTTGAGGTAGGTACCGGCGATGCCGACCGGCTCACCCTCGTCGAGGTTGCCGCGCAGCCCGACGTGGCCGTTGGACAGCGCGAACACCGACTCACTCGCAGCCAGCAGGTCCAGGTCGAGCGAGGTCTCGCGGACACACCACGGCTCGGCCGGGAAGCCCGGCTGCCGGATCACGGCTGCGCTTCGAGCAGTTGCGCGAGATCCTGTACGACGGTGTCGGCGCCGTGCCGCGTGAGCGCCGCGGCCTGCCCGACCCGGTCGACCCCGACGACGTGACCGAAGTGGCCGGCCCGGCCGGCCTGCACCCCGGCGAGCGCATCCTCGAAGACCGCGGCCTGCCGGGGCTGCACCCCGAGCAGCTCGGCGGCGCGCAGGAAGGTATCGGGTGCTGGTTTGCCGGCGAGCTGCTCCTCGCGAGCGGTGACCCCGTCGACCCGCAGCTCGACCAGGGTGGCCAGGCCGGTCACCTCGAGCACCTGGGCGGTGTTGGCGCTGCTGGAGACCACGGCCCGGCGCAGCCCGGCGGCCGCGGCGGCCTGCAGGTAGCGCCGGCTGCCCTCATAGACCGCCACTCCGTCGCGGGCGATCGTCGCCAGGAGCAACGAGTTCTTGCGGTTGCCCAGCCCCTGCACGGTCGGCGCGTCCGGCGGGTCGTCCGCCGCGCCTTCCGGCAGCTCGATGCCCCGGCTGGCCAGGAACGAACGCACCCCGTCCTCGCGCCGCTTCCCGTCGACGTACGCGTCGTAGTCGGCCCGGGGGTCGAACGGCCGCTCGTCGCCGCGGGCCACCAGGAACGGGTCGAAGGTGGCCTTCCAGGCCTTGTCGTGGACCGCGGCGGTGTCGGTCAGGACACCGTCCAGATCGAACAGGCAGGCGGTCACGCCGTCGGGGAGTCCCAGCACGAAGACCTCCAGAGCACCTGGCCGAGAGCTCGGCGTCGCTCGATGGCCTCGGTGACCCACGGATGCTCTCCCACCACCACGGTGCACATGGCCGCACGCTATCGCTGCGCCGCCTATCCTGGCGCAAGCATGAGCGCGCCGCCCGAGACCGAGACCCCGCGCGCCTCGCGGGCCGAGCAGCGCCTGGCGGCGCGCCGGGCCGGCGTACCCGAGGTGCGCTATCCCGAGCAGCTGCCGGTCAGTCAGCGGCGCGACGACCTGATGGCAGCCATCCGCGAACACCAGGTCGTCGTGGTCGCCGGTGAGACCGGCTCGGGCAAGACGACCCAGCTCCCCAAGATGTGCCTGGAGCTCGGTCGAGGTATCGCCGGGCTGATCGGCCACACCCAGCCGCGCCGGATCGCCGCCCGGGCGGTGGCGGAGCGGATCGCTGAGGAGGTCGGGTCGCCGCTGGGGGAGGACGTCGGCTACGTCGTGCGGTTCCACGACCAGATCAGCGATGCGTCGTACATCAAGGTGATGACCGACGGCATCCTGCTGGCCGAGATCGCGCGCGACCGGCTGCTCCGCCGCTACGACACCATCATCCTGGACGAGGCGCACGAGCGGTCGCTCAACATCGACTTCCTGCTGGGCTACCTCAAGCAGCTGCTGCCCAGGCGCCCAGACCTCAAGCTGATCATCACGTCGGCCACGATCGACCCGCAGCGGTTCGCCGACCACTTCGACGGCGCTCCGATCATCGAGGTGAGCGGGCGGACGTACCCGGTGGAGATCCGTTACCGACCCCAGGTCGGTGCCGACGGCGACCAGGTGCAGGCGATCTGCGACGCCGTGCAGGAGCTCGCCGCCGAACCGCCCGGAGATGTGCTGGTGTTCCTGTCCGGTGAGCGCGAGATCCGGGACACCGCTGACGCGCTGCGCCGGACCGTCGCCGACGACACCGAGATCCTGCCGCTGTACGCCCGGCTGTCCGCCGCCGAGCAGCACCGGGTGTTTGAGCCGCGGCACGGCCGGCGGCGGGTCGTGCTGGCCACCAACGTCGCGGAGACCTCGCTGACGGTGCCGGGGATCCGCTACGTCGTCGACCCCGGCACGGCCAGGATCTCCCGCTACAGCCAGCGGACCAAGGTGCAACGGCTGCCGATCGAGGCGGTCAGCCAGGCGTCCGCCAGGCAGCGGGCTGGCCGCTGCGGCCGCGTCGAGGCCGGCATCTGCCTGCGGCTGTACGCCGAGGACGACTTCGCCGGCCGCCCGGAGTTCACTGAGCCCGAGATCCTGCGCACCAACCTGGCCAGCGTCATCCTGCAGATGACCGCGCTCGGGCTCGGCGATATCGAGCGCTTCCCCTTCCTCGATCCGCCGGAGTCACGCAGCATTCGCGACGGCGTGCAGCTGCTGTCCGAGCTCGGCGCGCTCGACGCCGGGGGGCTCACCCCGATGGGCCGGCAGCTCGCGCAGCTCCCGCTGGACCCGCGGCTGGCCCGGATGGTCGTCGAGGCGGACCGCAACGGTGTGCTTCACGAGGTGCTCGTGCTGGCGGCGGCGCTGTCCATCCAGGACCCCCGTGAGCGGCCGCAGGACAACCAGCAGGCCGCGGCCCAGTCGCACGCCCGGTTTGCCGACGACACCTCGGACTTCCTGTCCTACCTGCAGTTGTGGCGATATGTGCGGGCGCAGCAGCGGGTGCTCGGCTCGAGCGCGTTCCGGCGGCTCTGCAGACAGGAGTTCCTCAACCACCTGCGGATCCGCGAGTGGCAGGACATCCATGGCCAGCTGCGGCAGGTGACCCGCCAGCTCGGGCTGACGCACGAGACGCCGCACCCCGACGACGAGGTCGACGCCGACAAGGTCCACCAGAGCCTGCTGGCCGGCCTGCTCTCGCAGGTCGGGATGCGCGACGCTGACAAGCGCGAGTACGTCGGGGCCCGCGGCGCGCGGTTCAGCGTGGTCCCGGGGTCTGCGCTGTTCAAGAAGACCCCGCGCTGGGTGGTGGCGGCCGAGCTGGTCGAGACCAACCGGCTGTGGGGGCGGGTGGTCGCGCGGGTGCAGCCCGAGTGGGTCGAGGCGCTCGCCGGCCACCTCACGGTGCGGACGTACGCCGAGCCGCACTGGGATCGCGACCAGGCCGCGGTCATCGCGTACGAACGGGTCACGCTGTACGGCCTGCCGCTGGTGACCCGGCGGGCGGTGAACTACGGGCGGGTCGACCCGGCGGCCTCGCGCGAGATGTTCCTGCGCTCGGCGCTGGTCGAGGGCGGCTGGGACACCCACCACGCGTTCTTCGCCGACAACCGACGGCTGCTGGAGGACGTCGAGGAGCTGGAGCACCGGGCCCGGCGCCGCGACATCGTCGTGGACGACCAGACGCTGTACGACTTCTACGACGCGCGGATCCCGAGCGACATCGTGTCCGGCCGGCACTTCGACGCCTGGTGGAAGCGCGTCCGCCAGAGCGACCCGGACCTGCTGACGTTCTCCATGGCGATGCTGGTCAACGAGCAGGCGTCGGGGGTCAGCCCCGGTGACTACCCGGACGTGTGGGTGCAGGGCGATCTGCGGCTCGCACTGACCTACCAGTTCACGCCCGGCGAGCACGCCGACGGCGTGACCGTGCACGTCCCGCTGCCGGTGCTCAACCGGGTGTCCGGCGAGGGCTTCGACTGGCAGGTGCCGGGGCTGCGGCTGGACCTGGTGACTGCCGTCATCAAGGCGCTGCCGAAGCCCCTGCGGGTACGCCTGGTGCCCGCCCCGGATACCGCCCGGGCGGTGCTGGCCCAGCTGGAGCCGCGGTCCGGGCCGTTCCTGGCGGTGCTGACCAGGGAGCTGCTGGCGCTGCGAGGCGCCGATGTGCGGCCCGAGGACGTCGACCTGGCCAGGGTCCCCGGCCACCTGCGGATCACCTTCCGGGTCTTCTCCGGGACGACCACCCTCGGGCAGGGCAAGGAGCTGGCAGCGCTGCAGGCCCGGCTCGCCCCGAAAGTGCAGCGGGAGCTGTCGCGGGCCGCCGCGTCCATCGAGCGGACCGGGCTGCGGAGCTGGCAGGTCGGCACCCTGCCGGAGGTCGTCCAGCAGGGTGAGGTCCGCGGCTGGCCGGCGCTCGTCGACACCGGCGACAGCGTCGCCCTGCGGGTGCTCGGTACCGCCGCCGACGCGCAGGCCGCGCATCGTGCCGGCGTACGCAGGCTGCTGCTGCTGTCGGTGCCGTCCCCGGTGAGAGCCGTGTCGGACCGGCTGACCAACTCGCAGAAGCTGTCGCTGTCACGCAGCCCGTACGCCAGTGTCGCCGCCCTGATGGACGACTGCGCCGTCGCGGCTGTCGACGCGCTCGTCACCACCGTGCCGCGGGACGAGGCAAGCTTCGCCCTGCTGGTCGAGACGGTCCGCCCGGCGCTCGCGGCCGGCCTGCTGTCGGTGGTCCGGACCACCGAGCAGGTACTGGCCCTGTCGCAGGACGTGCAGGCCCGGCTCACCGGGCTGGCCGCTCCGGGCCTGGCCGAGCAGCTACACGACCTGCAGGTGCAGCTGTCCGCCCTGGTCCGGCCCGGCTTCGTGTCGGCCACCGGCGCGGCCCGGCTGCCGGACCTGGTGCGCTACCTACGCGGGATGTCACGCCGGCTCGACAAACTCGGGCAGGACCCGGTGCGCGACCGGCACGAGATGCTGCGCGTGCACGACGTGCTCACCGAGTGGGCCCGGCTGCCGGCCGGGCCGGCCAAGCAGGAGATCCGCTGGCTGGTCGAGGAGCTGCGGCTCGGCCTGTTCGCGCAGGACATCAAGACCCGCGGCCCGGTCTCGGAGAAGCGCCTCTACCGGGCCATCGACGCGCTGCGCTGACCCGGTCGGCCCCGCCCGATCAGCCGGTCACCGAGCGGTCCCCATGGCCGTGCTCATCGCCCTCGATGTGGACGACGGCCCGCATCCACGGGTGGATGAGGCACTGGTAGCGCTCGGTCCCGGCATGGCTCTCCCGCACCGTCAGGGTTTGCCCGGGGGACAGGCCGGTCGTCAGGTACTTCTTCGGAACCGACTGGCCGCCGATGATGACGACCGGCAAGCACTCGGGCACCGGGCTCAGGCCGAGGATGGCGTTCAGCTGATCGACGCAGCCGCCGCCGAAGTGCGCGACCTCGGTGAAGGTGTGGAACTCGCCACCGACGTTGCGGGCCACGATGCGGTCGCCCCGCTCCAGCTCCAGCCGGGACGGCGTGAAGTCCCAGCCGGCAGCCTTGCCGGTGGCCTGCAGCTGCCCGATGAAGTCACCGAACGTGGTGCCGCCCTGCTTGGTGCAGACGACGCGCTTAAATGCTGCGTTAAACGAGGCCGGGTTGCAGTCGTCACGCACCTGGACCCGCACCGTGTCGCCGCCACCGTGCCCGTCATCGGCAGCGGCAACGGTTGCCGGCGCGACCAGCGTCGCCCCCACCGCCAGGCCAACCGCAGACATGCTCAATAAAACACGTTTCGCGTTCATCCGACACCCCCGTCGAGCACCGACCCTTGTCGGCACCACAGGGCAACGTAGACTCCGCGTAATAGCCGGACAACCCTTCTCCGGGGCCATTTCGAGAGGCTGGCACAAAGCGCCACGTTCGTGGCGAGGGCGCCTAGCTGGCGCCTTCGGCGACAATTCGTCAGGCCATCGCCCGGCCGATCGCATCAGAGCCTCGCCGTCATAACAACCGGTGGCACCGACGCGCGGGCCGGCTAGCGCCGGTAGAGGACCGCGGCCACCGCGGTAGCAAGGTTCAGGCTGCTGACGCCCGGCCGCATCGGCAGTGCCAGCACGATGTCGGTGCGTCGCCGCAGTTCATCGCCCACGCCGTCACGTTCGCTGCCGACCACGAGCACGGCGTCCGGCGTCAGCTCGGCCCGCGGGTCGCCGCCGGCGTCCAGCACGACGAACGGGCCGTTCACCTGCGCCGCTTGCACCGACAGCACCGGCAGCGCGTAGTGCAGGCCGGCGGCGCCGCGCAGCACGGCCGGGCTCCACGGGTCCAGGGGGCCGGTGACCGCGACCCCCGCGATCCCCGCAGCGGCACAGACCCGGATGACCGCCCCGACGTTGCCGGGGTGCCGGGGCCGGTCCAGGAGCACCAACGGTGCCGTTCGCGCCTGCAGCAAGCGTCGGTCCTCGGCTGGCCGGTCGGCATCCGCCTCCACGCCCGTGTGGTGGGCGACCGGCGCCACGACCGCGCGGGCCGATAGCGCGTCGAGCACGTCCGGGGCGAGTCGCGCCGTCAGCTCGCGCACCCGGTCCAGGTCGGCGACCCGCACCTCGCCGACGAGGTCCGCGGCGAAGCGAAGGGCGTGCTTGACGGCGTGCAGCCCCTCCAGGCGGACCGGGGCGAATGCGGGCACGATGGGGCCAGTGTGCCCGGCAGTCGCCGGGCGAAGGACGGAGGCACCGTGCACGAGCTGACCACCCCGTGGCACACGCCGCAGCGGGCGGCGCTGCAGGCGCAGGCCCGCGAGTTCGCGATGAGCCGGGTGCTGCCGCTGGCCGACGAGCTCGACCCACAGAAGGCCGAGATGCCTCCCGAGCTGATAGCGGAGCTGGCGGGCCACGGGTGGTTCGGCATCACGGTGGCCACCGAGCACGGCGGCATGGGGCTCGGCGTCTTCGAGTACTGCCTGGTCAGTGAGGAGCTGGCGCGCGCGTGGCTGAGCGTCGGCAGCATCCTGGCTCGGGGTCAGGGCCTCGGAACGCAGGTGCTCGACGAGGTGCGGCGCGCCGAGCTGCTCGCGCGCAGCGCCAAGGGCGACTGGATCGGCGCCATCGCGCTGTCCGAGCCGACTGCGGGCTCAGACCTTGCGGGCGTGCAGACCAGGGCTGTGCGGGATGGCGACGACTGGGTGCTCACCGGACGCAAGCGATGGGCCGGCAACGCGCTCGCCGCGGACTTCGTGGAGGTGTTGGCTCGGGTGCGTGACCCCGCCGACGGCGAGTCACGCAGCGCCGGTCTCGAACCGTTCCTGGTTGTCAAGGACCGGGCCGCGTTCCCGGCCGGGATGACCGGGCGCCCGATCGACAAGATCGGCTACCACGGCTTCCTCACCTGGGACCTCGAGCTCGACGGCGTCCGCGTGCCGGACGCCGACCGCCTCACCGGGCTGTACGGCGACAGTGGCGCGGCCGCCGACTCGGGTGGTTTCGCTTCGGTGCAGCGCGGGCTCAACATCGCCCGGGTGCACACGGCCGCGCGGGCGGTCGGGGTCGCCCGGGGCGCCTTGGAGGACACCGCCGCCTACCTGCAGGAGCGCGAGCAGTTCGGCCATCCGCTCGCCGACTTCCAGGCGCTGCGCTTCGCGCTGGCCGACATGGCTGCCGAGGTCGATCAGGGCAGGGCCTTCTGGCAGCAGGTCGCGCACCTGCTGGACCAGGGCGTGCCGTGCGAGCGCGCCGCCGCTGCCGTCAAGCTGCTCACGACCGAGATGGCGGTGCGGGTCACCGGGCAGGCCATGCAGCTGCATGGCGGCAACGGCTACACCACCGAGCGCCGGGTCGAGCGCTACTGGCGCGACGCGCGGCTCACCACCATCTTCGAGGGGACCAGCGAGATCCAGCGCAGGATCATCAGCGACCGGCTGCTGCCGCGCAGCCCGCTGACCTGACCCGACGAGCGGAGGCGGGGCCCGTCAGGACAGGTGCCTAAGCGCGGGTCCGGTGTAGACCTGCCGCGGACGACCGATCTTGGTCGCCGGGTCCTCGATCATCTCGCGCCACTGCGCGATCCAGCCCGGCAGCCGACCCAACGCGAACAGAACCGTGAACATCGGGGTCGGGAAGCCCAGCGCCTTGTAGATGACGCCGGTGTAGAAGTCCACGTTGGGATAGAGCTTGCGGGACACGAAGTAGTCGTCGGCGAGCGCCGCCTCCTCGAGCTGCATCGCGAGGTCCAGCAGCGGGTCGGGGGCGGCGAGGCTGTCGAGCACGTCGCGCGCGACCTTCTTCACGATGGCCGCACGCGGATCGTAGTTCTTGTACACGCGGTGACCGAAGCCCATCAGCTTGACGCCCGGCTCCTTGGCCTTGACGCGTTCGACGAATCGGGCGACGTCACCGCCGTCGGCCTGGATGCCGGCGAGCATCTCCAGCACCGCCTGGTTGGCCCCGCCATGCAGCGGGCCGAACAGCGCTGCCACACCGGCTGAGATCGAGACGAACAGGTTGGCGTTGCTGGAGCCGACCATCCGTACGGTGGAGGTCGAGCAGTTCTGCTCGTGGTCGGCGTGCAGCAGGAACAGCAGGTTCAGCGCCTTGGACGCCACTGGGTCGACGACGTAAGCCTCGGCGGGCACGCCGAAGGTCATCCGCAGGAAGTTGTCGATGTAGCCCAGGGTGTTGACGGGGTAGAGGAAGGGCTGACCCACCGACTTCTTGTGGGCGTACGCCGCGATGGTGGGCATCTTCGCCAGCAGCCGGATTGTTGACATCTCCACGTGCTGGGGGTCGAACGGGTCCAGGCTGTCCTGGTAGAAGGTCGACAGCGCCGACACCGCTGAGGACAGCACGGCCATCGGGTGCGCGTCGGTCGGGAAGCCGCCGAAGAACTCCCGGAAGTCCTCGTGCAGCATGGTGTGCTTGCGGATCTTCGCCTTGAACCCGGCGAGCTCGCCCGCCGTCGGCAGCTCCCCGTAGATGAGCAGCCAGGACACCTCGAGGAAGCTGGCTCGTTCGGCGAGCTCCTCGATCGGGTAGCCGCGGTAGCGCAGGATCCCGGCGTCGCCGTCGATATAGGTGATCGCCGACTGGCAGGACGCCGTGTTGACGAACCCGGGGTCAAGCGTGACCAGGCCGGTGGCGCCGAGCAGTGTCGGGATCTCGATGCCGCCCGGACCTTCGGTCGCGGGCTGGACGGCGAGTGGAAGAGCTCCTCCAGGGTGCTGGAGGGAGACGTCGGTCATGCGCGAGCCTCTCGAGAAAGCGGTGCGTGGGTGGTCACATCCTGCCCTGCCGCGAGAACCGCCGGCAGGCCACCGACGACGGGGGCCAGCCCTGCCCTACAGGACGGCAGACTCGATCTTGGCGTCCGCCTGCTCGGTCGCAGCCCGGTCACCGTCTGCAGCGTCCTTGTCCGCCGCGGCGAGCCCGCCGCTGGAGCGCAGCGGGATCTCCTTGATGCGCAGGCTGAGCAGGAAGGCGGGCACCAGCAGCACCCCGACGGTAAGGAACACCAGGTGCATCGAGTCGGCGAAGCCTTCGAGCACGACCCGGCGGACCGCTGCCGGCAGCGTGCCAATCACCGAGGTGTCGTTGAGCGCGGAGGCCGAGCCGAAGCGGTTGATCACGCCCTGCGGCAGGCCTGCCGCGACGGCCCGGTCGCGGATGTTGCCGGCCAGCGTGCTGAACAGCACAGAGAGGGCGATCGCCGCGCCGAAGGTGCCACCCATCGAGCGGAAGAACGTCACTGAGCTGGTCGCCACCCCCATGTCGCGGGGGGGCAGCGCGTTCTGCACGCTGATGACCAGGGTCTGCATCGACAGGCCGAGTCCAGCGCCCATCATCGCCATGTAGATGCCGGCCTGCCAGACCGGCGTGTCCACGCCGAGCGTCGAGAACAACAGGACGGCAACGAACATCACTGCGGTCCCCGCGACGGGGAGCATCTTGTACTTGCCGGTCCGGCTCATCACCTTCCCGCTCAACGTGGAGGCGGCGATGATGCCGACCATCAACGGAGTCAGCAGCAGCCCGGCCTTGGTCGGGCTGTTGCCGCGGACGATCTGCAGGTACAGCGGGAGCACGACCAGTGAGCCGAACATCGCCGTGCCGACCAGCAGGGCCACGGCGCTGCTGATGTTGAACACGCTGCTGGAGAAGATCCGCAGCGGAAGGATGGCGGCCTCGCCCATCCGGCGCTCCCACGGGACGAAGCCCACCAGCGCGGCAACCGCGACCAGGGTCATCCCGAGGGTCAGGGCAGAGCCCCAGCCCCATTCGCGACCCTTCTCGGCGACGAGCAGCAGCGGCACGATGCCGATCGTGAGCAGTGCAGCGCCGATGTAGTCGATCCTGGCGTTCGACCGCCTGACCGGAAGGTGCAGCTGGCGGGTCACGACGAAGAAGGCAGCCAGGCCGATCGGCACGTTGACGTAGAAGATCCAGCGCCACCCGTCCAGGCCGAGGATGGTGCTCTGCCCAGCCAGGGTGCCGCCCAGGACCGGCCCGAGCACGCTCGAGACCCCGAACACCGACATGAAGTAGCCCTGGTACCGGCCGCGCTGACGCGGCGGCACGATGTCACCCACGATCGCGAAGGCCAGCGACATGAGCCCACCGGCCCCGATTCCCTGGATCGCGCGGTAGCCGGCGAGCTGGTAGATCCCGGTAGCGGTGCCGCACAGCATCGACCCAGCGATGAAGATGCCGATCGCGAACAGGTAGAAGCGCTTGCGCCCATAGGTGTCGGAGAGCTTGCCGTACAGCGGCGTCGAGATCGTCGAGGTGATCAGGTACGCCGTCGTCACCCAGGCCTGCGCGGTCTGACCATGCAGCTTGTCGGCGATGGTGCGCATCGCGGTCGACACGATGGTCTGGTCGAGCGCGGCGAGGAACATCCCGAGCAGCAGCCCAGACAGGATCACCATGATCTGTCGGTGGGTCAGTACGCCGGTGCGAGCAACGTCCGCGGTCGGGGCCGGGGCGGTGGTGGTCATGGGCTCTCCTGCCCGGCAAGCGCCGGGATGCGGTCGGACGGGCTGCTGGTGGCGGACGGGGCGGTGGTGGACGGGGCGGTGGTGGCGGTCCGCGCGGCAGCCGCGGTCAGGTCGGTACGGAACCGGTGCAGCGAGTCGGCGAAGTCGCCCAGGTCGCGGTCGGACCAGTCGGGGAGCAGCGCTTGCAGCTGGGCCACCCGTCCGGCCCGGACCCGGGCCAGCACGTCGCTGCCGGCCTCGGTGAGGTTCAGCAGCGCTGCCCGCGAGTCAGCGGGGTCGCGCTCTCGGCTGACCCAGCCCTCGCGCGCGAGCGCGGCGACCTGCCGGCTGACGCTGGACAGGTCCAGGTGCAGCAGCTCGGCGACGGCGGAGGAGCGCAGCGTGCCCTGGTCGGCCAATGTCGACAGGATCGCGGCGGCAGGCATCTCCACCCGTACGCCGACGTCGACCAGTACGGCATGGTGCATCGCCTTGAGACTGCGGAACAGCTGACCGAGCTCCCGGGCGACGTCGTCCATCGGCGTCATGCGGAGCCTCCTCGCTGCTCTGGCGTCTTGCTTGGTTGCTGCAAGCATGCAACGCCCCGGTGCCTCCCGCATTCCTGCCGGGAAGGAGCTGCGCGGCGGCCGCGTTGTGACTATGTTGCACACGCAACCAACCCAGGAGGACCTATGCCCGCCGTGACCAGCGACACCCTGCTCCTGCCGCGGATCCCGCCCGCCGGCCTCGGCGATGTCGAGCGCCCCGTGCTGACCGTCTCGACGGCGCCGCGGGGCTTCGAGGGTGAGGGCTTCCCGGTACGCCGAGCCTTCGCCGGCCTCGCCCCCCGGGTGCTCGACCCGTTCATCATGATGGATCAGATGGGCGAGGTGGAGTACGCACCCGGCGAGCCCAAGGGCACCTCGTGGCACCCGCACCGCGGGTTCGAGACCGTGACGTACATCATGGACGGTGCCTTCCAGCACCAGGACAGCCACGGCGGCGGCGGCATGATCACCGACGGCGCGACGCAGTGGATGACCGCCGGCGGCGGGATCCTGCACATCGAGACCCCGCCTGTGGAGCTGGTCAAGAGCGGCGGGGTCTTCCATGGCGTGCAGCTGTGGGTCAACCTGCCCGGCAAGGACAAGATGACCACCCCGGCCTACCAGAACCTGCTCGGCTCCGACGTCGTCCTGCTGGCCTCCGACGACGGCGGCTCGCTGATACGGCTGATCGCCGGCGACCTGGCCGGCGTCCGTGGGCCCGGCCAGACGCGCACCCCGATCACGATGATGCACGTCAGCGTCAGCCCCGGCGCGCTGCTGTCGCTGCCGGTCGACCCGACGTACAACAGCCTGGTCTACGTGCTGTCGGGAGGCGGCACGGCCGGAGCCGAGGGGACTGCCGTCAGCACGGGCCAGAGCGTGGTGTTCGGCGCCGGCGACCGGATCACCCTGCGCGCGGCTGCGGTCCAGGAAGGCCGGTACCCGGCGCTGGAGCTGATCGTGCTGGCGGGTGAGCCGATCGGTGAGCCGGTTGCGCAGTACGGGCCGTTCGTGATGAACACCCGGGCGGAGCTGCAGCAAGCCGTCGAGGACTTCCAGGCCGGCCGGTTCGGACAGATTCCCGCCGGTGCGCTGATGCCGCACGCCGGCTGAGGTCTGGCCGACGGTTCAGTCAGCCGTCAGCTGGATGCCGGTCACGGTGATCGGTTGACCGCCGTCCCAGTACAGACGGGTCTGAAAGGTCTGGCTGCCGTCGTCGCGGAAACGCACCTCGACAACCTGCGACGTCCCGGACGTGCCGGTGACTGTCGCCGCCTGCCTGGGCCCGGCCGGTGGGAGGAGGTCGACGTCGACCCTGCCCACGCTCAGGTCCCGGGACGCCGGGCTCGAGACCGTGAAGCGCGCTGTGTACTCGCCCCGGGGCAGGCCTGCGCCAGGCCCGTAGACGAGAAAGCCCTTGGCGTCCCGGCCGGGTAGGGCAGAGCGTGCGCCGTCGGCGGCGGCGTATCCGGTCAACGACTTCAACGACGTCATGGGGAGCAGCAAAGTGCGGGCCTCGATCGGCGCGGCCACGGTCAAGGGGACGGCGACCACGACGCCGGCCGCGGCCGCGCTCGCGAGCAGCATCGCCGGCCGCGCCAGCCGCTTCCCACGGACCAGCCGTGCGAGGACGAGCAGCGCCACACAGCTCGCCGGCCAGAGCAGATTCGGCAGGTAGCGCCAGGCCCAATCCGGATTGGTCAGGGCTGGCAGCCACCGCTCCACGGGGCTGAGCAGTATCGAGTAGCCAACCAGGGGGGTGTCCTGGAAGCGGCTGTACAGCGTCGCGGCGCCGGCTCCGCCTCTGACGGCATGGTCGACGATCAGGGCCTGCCCGACCAGGCTGACGCCGAGGACGAGCCGGGTCGCCGTGGGGCGTCGTCGCCAGAGGTCCCCGAGCAGCAGCGCTGCGGGCAGGACCAGGATCGCCGCCGAGGTCCACATGAAGCGACCGGAGAACGACACGCCGCCGTACCAGTTGGGGTGCAGCGCATTCAGCGAGAGCATCAGCAGAGCGCCGGCTGCGGTCGCCATGGCCACGATGCGATCCCGTGCCCAGAGGGGTGCGAGACCGGCGACGCCGGCGATGAGCAGCAGGGGGTTCTGGAACAGCAACCCCTGGTTCTGGTCCAGCAGCAGGCCGGCGGCCGTCTGCAGCGCCCGCAGGCCCGGCTCCAAAGCGCCGTCGCCGTACGGACCGGCCACATTCCCGTACGCGTATTGGTTGTAAGTGAGCAGTGCCACCGCGCTGGCCACCGGCAAGACCACCGGCAGGTAGCGGCGGCCCGGTGAAGACCGCCAGGACCGGTGCAGCGCTGCAGCGACGAGCAGCACCGCCAGCGCGCCGAACTTGACCTGCAGCCACGGCAGCAGGGCCGCCGCGACGTACGGCACCCAGAGCAGCCCGGGTCGACGGCGCGCTTGCATGAGGCCGACGCACCCGGCCAGGTACAGCGCCCCTGCAGTGACGTCAGGGTAGATCTGCCCGGCCGCTGTCAGGAAGGGGAGCGAGCACGTGAGCGCCACGCTGACCACGAGCGGACGCCACCACCGTCCGGTCGCCGCACCGGTGGCCAGGACAGCCAGCCAGCCCAGCAAGCTGGCGACAGCGACGAGGGCAAGCCGGGCGCCAGCAATCCCACCCAGGGCCACCGGACCGGCGAGCAGCGTGGGCAGGCCGATGTTGTGGATGCTGAAGGCCCCGTGCGGACCGAGCACCACCTGGGCGGTCAGCGGCCCGACGGCGCTGCCGGGTGGCGCCAAACCGGGGTAGAAGCGTCGCTCCCGGAACTCCGCCTGGTAGGGGGCGGTCTGTTCGAGGCTGTGCTGGGTGACGATCCCGTTGGCCATGACGAGGTAGTGCGGTTCGTCTCCCGTCGGCACGTACCGCCCGCTGTTGGACCACACCGAGAGGACGACCAGTGCCAGGAGCAGGAAGACCAGTGACGCGGCCAGCGCCGGGAGCCTTGGGGCGGCGCTGGGACTGTGACCGGTCACGGTGACAACACGGTCCCGGCGGGCCCTAGTCGACGAGCGCGCTGTAGACGAGCTGGCGCAGCTGTGGGCGAAGGGGGTGGGTGGAGCTGGGCAGCAGCTGGGTCATCAGCAGCGCGGTGATCTCCTCGGCGGGGTCGACCCAGAACGCCGTCGACGCGGCGCCGCCCCAGAAGAACTCCCCCGGCGACGCCAAAGTCTTGGCCGGCCGCGGGTCAAGGACGGTGGCGAAGCCCAGCCCGAAGCCGACGCCGTCAAAGGTCGTCTCGGCGAACCCGCCCGTCGACAGCGCGCCCAGGTCGAGCCCCCCCGGCAGGTGGTTCTGCACCATGAACGCCAGCGTGCGGCTGCCGAGCAGGCGGGTGCCGCCGGCCTCCCCGCCGCCTAGCAGCAGCTGGGTGAAGCGGGAGTAGTCGGCGGCTGTCGACACCAGTCCACCGCCGCCCGACAGGAACGTCGGCGCCGTCAGGGCGGCTGCGCCGAACGCATCCAGGCGTACCGCCGTGCCGTCCGCGGGGCTCGGCGAGTAGAGCGCGGCGAGCCGGTCGGCCCGCTCGGGCTCGACCCAGAAACAGGTGTCGACCATGCCGAGCGGGCCGGTGACGTGCTCGGCGAGGTAGGCGTCCAGCGGCTGCCCGGACAGCACCTCGACGAGTCGGCCGAGTACGTCGGTCGCCACCGAGTAGCCCCACCGCGAGCCCGGCTGGAACAGCAGGGGCATCCCGGCCCACGCGTCGCAGGCGGTCGCGAGATCGGTACCCGGCGGCACCCCCCACTCGTACCCCCCGGCGCGGTAGACGGCGTCCGCGACGTGGGTGTGCATGAAGCCGTACGTCAGTCCGGCGGTGTGGGTGAGCAGGTGCCAGATGCGCACCGGCTCGGCGGCCGGCACCGTCCACGGCAGCTTCGAGGAGCCCCTGTCGTAGACGCGCACGTCGGCGAAGGCCGGGATGTACCGGCTGACCTCGTCATTGAGCTCGAAGCGGCCCTGCTCCCAGAGCTGCATCGCCGCGACCGACGTCAGCGGCTTGGTCATCGAGTAGATGCGCCACAGCGTGTCGGGCTCGACGGGCAGCCCGGCTTCACGGTCGCGCGTCCCGTGGGTCGAGGCGTGCACCGTCTCGCCACGCCGGGTGACCACGATCTGCCACCCTGCAAGGCGCCCGTCGTCGACGTAGCGGGCGAAGTGGGTGTCGATACGGGCCAGTCGGGCCGGATCGAAGCCGAGGGCGTCGGGGTCGGCGGTGCGCTGCATGCCGCCCTTCCTACCTCAGGTCCCGTCGCCGCCCTGTGGCTGCTCGGCCAGGAAGCGCTCGAGCTCGGCGCCCAGCTCGTCGGCCGACGGCAGCCGGGAGTCGCCGGCGAGCAGCGTGCGCCCGCGGCCGGCGACGAAGGAGTCGTACTGCTCCTCGAGCGCGGTGACGACGGCCTGCACCTCGGTGGACTGCGCGACCTGCTCGTCGATGGCGATCCTGGTCTGCACGGCGGCCTCATCCAGAGCGGTGGTCGGCAGCACCAGGCCGGTGTGCGCCGACACCTCGCGCACCAGGGCGGCCGCGGCCGCGGGGAACTCGGCCTGCGAGACGTAGTGCGGGACGTGCACGGCGAAGCCAACGGCGTCGAGCCCGGCCTGACCGAGCCGGTGCTCGAGCAGGTGGCCGGCACTGGCGGGGACGGTGACCGTGCCGATCCACGGCTCGGCCCCCTGCAGGAGCTCCTTGCGGCTGCCGTGCGCGATGACCCCGACCGGGCGGGTGTGCGGCAGCGACATCGGGATCGCGTTGAGCCCGACGACCAGCCGGACGCCGAGCTGCGCCACGATCAGCCGGACGGCGTCGATGAAGCGCTCCCACTGCACGTCGGGCTCCGGGCCGGCCAGCAGCAGGAACGGCGTTCCGGCCTCGTCGTGCAGCAGATGGATCGCCAGCTCCGGGTCGGCGTAGGACTCCCAGTGGTCCTCGACGAACTGCATCGGGGGCCGGCGGGCGCGGTAGTCGTGCAGCTGGTCGACGTCGAAGCGCGCGACGACGGTCGAGCCCAGCGCCGACAGCAGGTGCTCGCGCGCCAGCCGGGTCGCCGAGCCGGCGTCGATGAAGCCGTCGAGGGCCTGGATGAGCACCGGCTCGCCGAGCTCAGGCCGGTCGGGCACGAGCTCGTACAGGTCGCGCGGGTCGGGTCTGTGCATGGCGGTCCTCCTCCGGGCGCCGGCGCGCGCCTGCTCCGCGTACAACGTCCCGGACCGGGCGCACCATCCCGGCCAGCCTAGGGGTGCCGGACCCGCGGTCCGGCTGCCGGTAGTGGACGGCTTCGGCTGCAGGGCCCCAGCCCGGCCGCGTTGTCCCAGGGGAGCAACGCGGAGTTTGTGTGCATCATCGGCCGATCGCACACACAAACTTGGTCCTGATGGCCCTTGCGCACGCTCAGCGTGACCAGATGGGGCCGACATTGTGTGTTAGATCTTTTGAGTAAGCACACAAAGTCCGGGGGAGCGCCTCGACGACACCAGCACTCCTGGCCGAGGCCACCCGGTCCTTCGTACACAGCCCCGCGGGAAGGTGCCCAGCGATGACCCGGCGGCGACCCGCGACCGCCGATACTGAACCGGTGGCGAAGCTGTCGGATCGGGTGCTGCGGCTGCTGGACGCAGCGCTGTCCGGGGTGCCCGGGTCGCAGGTACGCGCCGGCCAGCGCGAGATGGCCGCCGCGGTCGATGCCGCGCTGCGGCGCCGCGAACACCTGCTGGTCCAGGCGGGTACGGGCACCGGAAAATCGTTGGCCTACCTGGTCCCGGC